>JALQWJ010000050.1 GCA_023258775.1 Burkholderiaceae bacterium
TGGGGCGTTGCGTTTGGGACGCAGAGGTCGGAGGGTCGATTTCTCTCACCCCGACCATTGACTTCACTTAAGCAATTATTCGTGCAGCTTCTTCACATGGTCTGAGTCACCATGGTCAACGTCTGCATGATCGACCGACTCATCTTCCTTAGCGGCCAATTCAGCGTAGTGAACTGCTTGAATCTGGTGACCGTAAGCTAGATAAGCGTGGTGAGCCGTTTTGATTTCATCGTCATGATCGTCCGCTTCTGCCGCTGCCAGCTGGTGCTTAGCTGCTGCTTCGAAGTGATGCGCTGCCTTGCGATGATGCCCGGCGGCCTTATGGTGAACATCATGTTCGTGTTTCGTCGTCATTCAAAGTCTCCGTGATTGAGAAGGGTACGTTTGGAATATGTGTACCACCGTAAGGGTAATCCCTAGTTATGACGTTTTCAAGAACTTTTTTGAAAACTTTGAACGATACTCGTCGGTTTAGGTAATTCGAAGAAAGATTGGCTCAAAGCCCTCAAGCTGAAATTGCAGGCGATCGCCCGGCTTGGGGAACTTTGAGCGCACCAGCGAACCCAGTATTGCAAGCTCGCCTTTACAAAGACAAGCGCCGCGATCATTAGCTTCGTTGGCCAACCACGCCAAAGCCTCAAGCGGATGGCCCATCAAGTCTCGGCCAAAACCGCCTCCAACCGATTCGTCATTGATCAATGCGACCCCGCCTAAGCTGCCAAGACCCTCATTCGCCGATCCTAGCGTTCGCCAATCACGGCGCCAGCGTCCAATAATTGCTCCCTCATTCCAGGCGTTATCGGCAATCAATTGCAATCCATGCTCAGCCATCCTGTCGTAGTCGGCTCGTCGATCATCGGCGATCTCCATCGCAGGGGCCACGGCATCCACCGCATCTAAAACACTGTAGCGATCATGCCGACTGGTTCCCCGACCCCGCGGCGGTTTGAGGTCAGCGCCCAGTCGAACTGCAATTTCAAACTCAACCAGCAAACGCCCATATGAGCCGTGTTCTGTCTTAGCTGGCGAATCGATGACCTGTTTCGCATGGAGCCGACCCGCAATTGGCGCATCAAGCCCAACCATTGACTGCATCACAGGGGTTGCCAGCGCAATTTTCCATCCCACGGGTGGACCGCAGACTATTGACTTGAGCCGAACAAATGCTTCCTGGGCCTCAATAGCCTCAGCCCTTGATTGCGCAGCAATCGCATCAGGCATTGCAGCGATTGCTGCTTTATCCTGATGCTGTTCCACCAACCATGTAGCGAGAGCCTCGGCATTTGTACTCATACTTGAAGTATTGCGCCAAATTGGTTCTGGAACAAGAGAGGATTGAGAAGATGAATCTCCTCGCCGAGTCTGGGGTCGCTTGAATGAACCAAGCTGGAACGGGATTACTCTTTGACTCCTACACCTCGAAAGAAGGCGCTCATGAAGAACGCAAACCTAACTGACTTCGCGCCCGAAGCGCACGAAAGCGAGCAGAGCAAGGATGGACTCGGCACGCCGATGTCCGAACAGATTCGTCAGCGAATTCGCAAAGCAGGCGCGCGCTTTCATGCTAACGACAATATCGCTGCATTCATCGAACCGGGTGAGCTTGATTTATTGCTAAGCGAAGTCCAAGCGCAAATGGAGAAGGTGCTTAAAAGCTTGGTCATCGACACAGAAAGCGATCACAACACACAGGAGACCGGGCGACGCGTTGCGAAAATGTTCTTGCAGGAAGTATTCCGGGGTCGCTATCAGGGCATGCCGGCGCTGACCGAATTTCCGAATGTATCCAACCTTAATGAACTGATGATCATCGGACCCATTACTGTGCGAAGCGCTTGTTCGCACCATTTGTGCCCGATCATGGGCCATGTTTGGGTTGGCGTGATGCCTAATGAACACTCCAATCTCATTGGCTTATCGAAGTACGCCCGAATGGCCGATTGGATCATGAGTCGGCCCCAAATTCAGGAAGAAGCAGTGGTCCAGCTTGCAGACGTACTACAGGACAAAATGTCGCCTGACGGTCTTGCCATCGTGATGGAGGCGGATCACTTTTGCATGCATTGGCGGGGGGTTAAGGATGTTGACTCGCGAATGATCAACTCGGTAATGCGCGGATCATTCCTAAAAGATGCTAATTTGCGTCGCGAATTTCTCTCTTTGATTCAATCGAAAAAGGCCTAAGCCCATGTTGGTTCGACTTCTCTATGCCAGCCGTCCTGCCGAGCACAGCGCAAACAGTCTCGTTGATGACATCTTAAAGAGCTGCCGTGAAAACAATCCACAGCATGGGATTACCGGTGTCTTGTGTTTTAGCGAACAAGCATTCCTTCAACTGATCGAAGGCGAGCGCGTTGCAATTAATCGCGTCTATGGGCAGATCGTTCAGGACAAACGCCACACCGACGTAAGTCTTTTGCACTACGAAGAGATTAACGAGCGAATTTTCGGTAGCTGGACCATGGGTCAAGTTAATCTTGAGCGGATCAATCCATCGGTGATCCTCAAATATTGTCCATTGCCTGTTCTCGATCCCTTTGCAATTTCTGGAAGTGCGGCGCTGGCCCTGCTCAAAGATTTGTTTGCGAGCGCATCGATCGTTGGTCGCGCCTGAACGAGTATTCGTTTTTTGAACAGTTTCGGTCTTTAGTGATCAGCAAAGTCATGCAGGATTGACATTGCGCGTGTAAAGTAAGCGGATGATGCAAAGCATCTCCGAAACCCCCCCACAGCCAGCGCCGCAGCAAATTCCGCTGACCTCGCCTTTGCGCTGGCTTGCCCGCGGTTGGCGCGATCTCAATGAGACACGCTTTCTGGGTATGCTTTATGGGGGTATCTTCGTGATGATGGGTTTATCAGTCCATTGGATGTACTCAACCCTGTGGCAAATGACCATGGGATTGACTGCAGGTTTCTTCTTGATGGGCCCATTCATTTGTTGCGGGGTTTATGAGCTCTCACGGCAGCGCGAAGCCGGACAAGACCCAGACTTATTTGCAAGTTTTCTATCCTGGCGTCGTAATGCCAAATCGATTGCTTTTTTTGCAGCGGTACTCACCTTTCTGATGATTGTCTGGGCGCGGGTTTCGGTTGTGATTTTTGCCCTGCTCTCACCTCATGAAATGCCGACGGTTGCCGGAGTGATTGAGCGTATTTTAAGTCTTGATAATTTGGACTTCATCCTAGTTTGGGCTGCAGTGGGTGCTGTTTTTGCTGCGCTCGCCTTTGCCTTGTCGGTTGTGTCAATGCCGATGATGATCGATCGCCCATGCGACACCATGGAGGCGATTTTTCATAGTGTTCGGGCCTTGTGGCTTAATCCTGGCGTCATGCTGCTTTGGGCTTTATTGATTGTTTTCTTGATCGGTACAAGTCTTGCATTTTTCCTTCCGCTGCTTGCCATTACCGCACCACTTATCGGCCATGCGACCTGGCATGCCTATAAGGACCTACTCGAATGAGGTTTTGGTCATGTTGCAGTAAAGCCGTTGCTCCGAGAACTCCTACCGCCAAGCACCTCTAAACCGAGCTGCGCCACTTATGCAAACATCAGTAATCACAAGTGGATCGCAGGGCTTCTGGCTTGGCACACTTTGTTATGTCAACTCCGCCTTTGTATGGGGTTTGAATATCCCACTCACTGCGGCTTTATTTGCAAGCTTTGACCCTTTTTGGCTTGCCCCACTGCGCTTAAGCATTGCCTCCTGCCTGCTCGCCTTTGCAGTACTGATAAGCCTTGGCCGAAGTTCATTGAAAGCGCCCATTCCAGTGGCCAGAATTCTGCTTATGAGTCTTTGTGTGAGCTGCTTTTTTACGCTTTACAACCTTGGGCTATTACACAGCAACACAATCACAGCTGCAGCGATCATGGCCGGTTCCCCGGTGTATGGCGCTGTGACAACGCGCTTGATGACTGGCGCAAAGCTCGAAAAGGGCTTCTGGGGCGCGGCACTGCTAACCATCATTGGCGCAGCCATTGCGATCTATGGCCGATCGGAGCGTCACACACAGGGCATTGCCCTGCAAGGCGGTGAGATTTTGATTGTTCTTTCGATTGCTGCGTGGACCGCTTACTCCATACTTTCACAGCGGTGGTTTCCTCAAGGCGTACCCCAATTACAGCGCACCTTTTTAACCACCGTGGGCTCAATCCCCTGCTTATTGGTGTTGTGGCTGATTGCCTTTGCCAGTGGCGTGGTCGGTACACCAAATTTTCATCCAAGCACCGAGGCAGTGCGCAATCTTTTCATCACCGCTGCCTTTTCCACAGCCCTGGGCGCGGTCACCTGGAACATCGGTGTTGCCAAGTTAGGCATCAACGCCGGCGTGATGTGGCAAAACATGGTGCCCGTATTCGCAGTCCTGATCTCGCTCGTGGTGTTCGAGGTGCAGCCCATGCCCGAGCAAATGCTCGGGGGCTGCGTCGTGCTATCGGGCGTGCTCTACATGCAATGGCAAAAGTTCCGCGTCAGCAGGGCGCCCAGTCAGGCCTAACACCAAACAAAAGCGCGCCGGTCTGGCCTGAGGCAAACCAGAGCACAAGTTATTCAACTTTGGCGACCACCCGTCCGAGCACCGTACCAGCCTTGAGCTGATCAAGAACGCCTGACACTTCTTGCATGCTACAGACCGCAGTAGGGATCGGCTTGAGTTTGCCACTACGGGCAAGTTCGACAACTTCACGCAGTTCTTGGAGGGACCCCACATATGAACCCTGAATGGTCATTGCGCGTTGAGCCAACGGTACAAGCGACAAGGAAAGCTCACCACCATAAAGGCCAACAAGCACATAGCGCCCACCCTTGCGTAAAGCCGCGATCGCGAGTGATGCGGTATTGTCAGCACCTACCAAATCGACCACACCCCACACGCCGCCAGAGAGCGCCTGCAATTGTTCAAGCGCGGTAGCATCAAGTGGATCGATACAAAGGCTCGAGCCAGCCTCTATCGCTGCATCCCATTTGCTGCGTTGAATCTCGCAAACGGCGATTTGCTCATGGCCGAGCGCCTTGAGCATTGCAATTGCCATCAGACCAAGCCCACCTGCACCCATCACAACAATCCAGTCGCTCGGTTTACACGGTAGTAATTTTCGGACCGCACTGTATGTGGTCAACCCCGAACAGGCCAGAATCGGGGCATAGCTTGGATCGATCCCACGAGCGTCAACCAAATACTTCGGGTGTGGAACCAGAATATGATCACCATAACCACCTGAGCGCTGGATCCCGATGTAGCGCGGTGTTGGGCACCAGTTATCCATGCCCTCATTGCAGCGGGCGCAAGAACCACAGCCAGTCCATGGATAGACCAAACGATCTTCGCCCAAGGGCACATCATTCGCCTCAGGCCCTGCTGATAACACCTCACCGTAGGGCTCATGGCCGAGCGTGACCGGTAATCTCATCCCCCGCTGTGACATATGAAACTTCTTGCCCCCACCCAGATCAAAATAGCCATCGCGGATATGAACGTCTGAGTGACAGACGCCGCAATATTTAACCCGTACCAAAACCTCGCTGCCCTTGGGTTGAGGCGTTTCACGAATTGCCTGCTGTAGTGGCATGCCCCACTCGGTCACTTCATAACTGATCATTTCAATACTCCAGAATTGCCAGAAGTTATTGTTGTTTGGCAGAAGGCTCAAAATCAATGCCATACGGGCCACAAACCCATCAGGATTTGTTTTTTCCAGATTAGGTCAAAGCGCTGGCAAGATAATGGAACGTTGACAGCAATGCGCGATGAGATCTGCTACTGTGCAACGATGCAAACCCCAGACTCAATGAACGCGAACAGTCACCAAGGTGTTGACTCAAACTACGCATGGCTAAGGCTTTGCATCTCGCTCGTTTTGATGATTATCGGCGGCAGTGGCATGTATATGGCCATTATTGTTTTGCCTGAACTCCAACAAGAGTTCGGCGTGGCGCGAGCCGATGCTTCTATGCCCTACACGCTCACCATGGTTGGCTTTGGCATCGGTGGGGTATTGATGGGCAGACTTGCCGATCGCTACGGTATCTGGCTCCCGATCATGCTGGGCGGCACAGCACTGAGCGCTGGATTTTTGCTTGGCGCAGGCGCTGCAAGCCTCTGGTACTTTAGCCTCGTGCAAGGCATCTTGGTGGGTATGCTAGGAAGTTCATCAAGTTTCGCACCCTTAATGGCAGATACTTCGCTATGGTTTTTGAAGCGACGTGGGATCGCAGTAGGCATTGTCGCGTCGGGAAACTATATGGCCGGAGCGATTTGGCCACCGCTTGTAAGACATTGGGTTGATCTTTATGGATGGCGCGACACCATGATGGGTGTTGGTATTTTTTGCTTCGTCACCATGCTGCCGCTCGCATTATTGCTCAGGCGAAGAGCACCGAGTCATGGACTTGCAAGTACAGTAACGAATTTGAAAGAACAAGCGCCTGCTCCAAGCAGCACGCACTCCCCGGAACAAATGTTAGGCATTTCGGCAAACGCCTTATTGGCGCTTCTTTGTATTGCTGGCGTTGCTTGTTGTATCGCCATGGCCATGCCGCAAGTACATATCGTGGCTTATTGTACCGATCTAGGATTTGGTGCGGTTAAGGGTGCACAAATGCTTTCAGTCATGCTCGCAGCCGGCGTAATCAGTCGTCTTGTTTTTGGCGTGATTTCAGATCGCATCGGCGGGCTGCGAACGCTATTGCTCGGTTCGGTGCTTCAAGGCCTTGCTTTATTGCTTTTTATTCCCTTTCAGGAACTAAGTTCCCTCTTTATTGTCTCGGCGCTTTTCGGACTGTTTCAAGGTGGTATTGTGCCGGCCTACGCGATTATTGTTCGCGAATACTTCCCACCGCAGGTTGCAGCGACCCGGGTTGGTATTGTGATTATGTTTACCCTAGGCGGTATGGCGCTTGGCGGATGGATGTCAGGCTGGATTTTCGATGCTAGCGGCTCTTATGAAGCCGCCTTCATCAATGGCATTGCGTGGAATCTTGTTAATCTTTTTATCGTTGTTGGTTTGCTCTACCGTCAACGACAAGTAAGGATGCGCTTAGTCACTTCAGGCCAGAATGCCTAATCTAGCTGTTCTCTAAACGCTCACTGTAGGCCACGTTGCCTGAGCAAAGCTTCCACTGCCGGTTCACGGCCACGAAATGCAACATAGGCCTGCATTGGCTCATAGCGATTGCCTGCGCTATAAACATAATCATGCAACCGTTTTGCAAGTGTTGGGTCAAAGGGATCGCCAGCTTCGATAAAGGCCTCAAAGCCATCGGCATCCAAGACCTCAGCCCAGAGATAAACATAGTAGGCTGAAGCGTAGCCAGAGCCTGAAAACAAATGCAAAAAGTGCGGCAAGCGGTGACGCAAACCAATAGCTGATGGCATACCAATTCGGCTCATCAAGTCGCCTTCGAACTGTTGCAAATCGAGCCCCTCAAAGTCGGTTCGTTGATGCAAATCGAGATCTGCTAGCGCACAGGCGAGGTATTCCACGCTTGCAAATCCTTGATTAAAGGTTTTCGCTTTAAGAATCTTTTCGATTAAGGCATCTGGCATCGGCTCACCAGTTTCGACATGTAAGGCATGTCGTTTGAGAATCTCGGGCTGTAAGAGCCAGTGTTCAAAAAGTTGGGAAGGAAACTCGACGAAATCGCGCAGTACGTTCGTGCCTGCGAGCTTTGGATAAGTCAATTGCGAAAGAAGCCCGTGGAGTCCATGGCCAAATTCGTGGAACAGCGTATGCGCATCATCAAGACTTAATAAGCATGCTTGGCCGGCAGCCTGCGAAAAGTTATTGTTGTTAACCACGATAGGGCGATGCGGCTCAAGCAAAGCTTGTTGATCCCGAAAGCTGCTCATCCATGCCCCAGAACGTTTACTCGATCTTGCAAAATTATCGCCAAGAAAAATGCCAATATGTTCGCCTGAGGGTCCTAACACCTCCCACGCTTTCACGCTTGGATGATAAAGTTTTAGATCATGAATCGGTTTAAATTGCAGATTAAACAAACGGGCTGCCACATCAAACATCGCATCAACCATATGGTCAAGCTGTAGATAAGGCTTTAGCTCTGATTCCTGCAAGTCGTAGCGCGCTTTACGCAAACGCTCAGACCAAAAATGCCAGTCGTGCGGCTCAAGACTTAGTGCCTCGCCTTGCGATGCCGCTAAGGCTTCCATCTCACGCTTTTCTTCTTGGGCTCGCAATCTTGCTGGCGCCCACACCTGCTCCAGGAGGGCAAGCGCAGCTTGCGGCGTGCGCGCCATACAGTCGTCAAGCGCGTAGGCGGCATAGTTGGTATACCCCAAAAGGCGAGCGAGCTCTTGACGTCGCGTCAAAATCTCAACAATCAGTGGTCGATTGTCGCGTGCACCGGGATGCTCTCCCCGCGCGCACCAAGCTGCCCAGAGCTTTTGGCGCAGATCGCGGCGCTCACTAAAGGTCATAAAGGGCGTGACCGAGGATCGTGCCAAGGTGATGACGTGCATGTCATCGCCCTGGAGTCCACGTTCAATGGCCGCCTGTCTTGCTGCGGCTCGAACAAAATCAGGCAAACCCATAAGCTCATCGCCGCTACGCAGCACCATGGTGAAGTTCGATTCATCATGCAAAACGTTTTGCGAAAATTCTGTATAGAGGCTTGCAAGTTGCTCGGTGACTTCCGCAAATCTTGTCCGATCGCTCGCACTGAGCTTGGCGCCGCTACGCACAAAATCAAGATGCCATCGCTCTAGAAGACGCATGGATTCAGCATCAAGCTGCTCCGGGTCACGCTGCTGAAATAAAGTATCGACTCGAGCAAAAAGCCTTTGATCGAGCATCATTTGATTAAAGTGCGCTGCCAAGCGAGGCGCCATGGCACGCTCAACGCTTTGCAATTCGTCTGAGCTGTGTGATGCGCTTAAGTTATAGAAAATATTTGAAACGCGTTGGAGACTTGCCCCGGATTTTTCAAGTGCCAACATCGTATTGTCAAAGTCTGGGGTCGACTCCTGGCAAGCAATCGATTCAAGCTCTATGCGATGTGCTGCCATAGCTGTCTTGAAAGCTGGTTCAAAGTGATCGGCTCGTATCTGCTCAAAAGGAGGCATCTCAAAGTTGTCGGACCAGACTTCAAGCAAGGGATTTTTCGCCTGCTCCTCTTGGGGATTTAGAGCCTGACCATCCAAGAGATGGTAGACCTGCTCCTTTTGATATTCGCTATCTTTAAATTGAAC
>JALQWJ010000051.1 GCA_023258775.1 Burkholderiaceae bacterium
CACAGATCGCTATAGAAATTTCGAGCCTATGCTCATTCAACGCTAATGGTCATTCAATTTCTAGGATTGAGCTCTTGAAAGAAGCCTTAGACAACGGCAAGCATCAACCTCAAAAAGCATCGCTTTTTGTCATCGTTGCACCATCTGGGGCCGGGAAAACAACCTTGGTCCACGCATTGCTTCGATCGCGACCTGGCATCAAACTCTCAATCTCCACCACGACAAGACTGCCACGGCAAGCAGAGCGCAATGCAGAGCATTATTTTTTCGTTAACGAGCCAAGATTCCTGGAACTTAAGGCACAAGGCGAATTTCTCGAATGGGCCTTTGTGCACGGCCATTTTTATGGCACCTCAAGGGCTTTCGTCCAACAGACACTTGCAAACGGCGAGGATCTCTTACTCGAAATAGACTGTCAGGGCGCAGCGCAGATCAAAAGGCTATTCCCGGATGCAGTGGTTATCTTTATCGCACCTCCTTCGATAGAAGAACTGCAACGACGCCTCGAAGCGCGCGCGCAAGACGATGAAAAGACAATCGCCAGACGCATTGAGGGAGCGCAGAAAGAATTGCAGCGCGCCCATGAGGCTGACTACTTGGTAGTCAACGACGACTTCGATCAGGCGCTACTCGATTTACAACGTATCGTGGAAGCTTCTTCGCTAAGGTATCATCTACGTTTAGCGCGGTTTCCAAAGCTCGCAGAGCGACTTGGATTACGTCCGCCGGTTTAATTTCTAGCGCTGGATCATCATGGCAAGAATCACCGTAGAAGACTGTTTGAAGAGTATCCCCAACCGCTTCGAGCTCACGCTTGCAGCCACATATCGGGCACGAATGCTTGCGCAGGGACATGCCCCAAAGATCGAATCGAAGGATAAGCCTACCGTTGCAGCCTTGAGAGAAATTGCTGCTGGGAAAGTTGGGCAGGAGATGCTTCGTCGGGTCCCGACCTGACGCTTCACAGTTCCCCGTCGCCGCGAACAACACCAGCGCATCGCCTTGATGCGCATGCTTGGGTAGATAAGATCGACAGACGCCCGGTGTGCCACCGAGTGGTGGTAGTCGTTATCACTCGATATGCGAGGTTTAGCTTGTGGCGTTTGAACCTCGATACTCGAGGACTTGACGGCTGGCCCTTGTGCGTCAGAATAAAGACATGAGCACACCCACCAAGCCACTAAATTCAGCAGGAGCGGAGAACGGGGCAACGCTTCAAGGGGTTGACGAGGAAGAGCGACCCTTCGCCGCGCTGAACTCGAAACATGCGCTTGCAGTTCGGATGAAAGCATTAAAGGAAACAGGCGCGAAGTCCTCACTGTTCCCTCATGGCAAGGGAGGGCTGACTTCAGCAGAGCATCGCTTCACCTCAGCCGATCGTGGCCTAAGTTCAGCTGATCGCGAGCTGAGTTCGTCTGATCGCAGACTCAGTTCGTCTGATCGCAGTCTCAGTTCATCTGATCCCGGGCTCAGTTCAGTCGATCGCAGCTTGCATTCAGCAGATCGAGGCATTACTGCGGTCGAACGGGGTGTTACCCCGGCGGAGCAGCGCGCTAACTTCCAACTTTCGGAGGAAGGGTTCTTCATCGCCCCCGATCAGAAATCGATCGCCTCGATTGGATCACTTACTGCAAAGATAGAAAGCTACCTTTCCCGATCAGATATAAAGCGAGTTAGAGATGCCTACCGACTGGCTGATGAGGCTCATCTAGGACAGTTCCGACAGAGCGGCGAACCATATATTTCGCATCCGATTGCGGTGGCGGAGATTTGCGCCGGATGGAAGCTCGATGTCGATTCCCTCATGGCTGCTCTTTTGCACGACACGATGGAAGATAGCGGCATCCACAAGGACGAGCTCCGGGGGCGATTCGGCGCATCGGTCGCTGAACTTGTCGACGGGCTTTCCAAACTCGACAGAATGGAATTTCAAACCCGAGCCCAAGCCCAAGCAGAGTCTTTTCGTAAAATGCTTTTGGCGATGGCCAACGACGTGAGAGTGATTCTTATTAAGCTCGCAGATCGCCTACACAATATGCGAACGCTGACCGCGGTCTCGCCTCAAAAAGCAAGGCGTATCGCCGATGAAACCCTGGAGATTTATGCACCAATCGCCAACCGCCTAGGTCTGCACAGCCTCTTTCTTGAACTCCTTGATCTAAGTTTTAGACATAGCCACCCCAACCGTTACAAGGTCTTAAGGAAGGCCGTTCTCTATGCGAGAGGTAACCGTCGGGAAGTCTTAAGCCGTATTGCGGATGCCACCCAGCGGGTACTACCCCAGTGGGGTGTGGATGCCGAGATAACCGGTCGAGAGAAATCCTTATACGGTATCTATCGCAAGATGCGAGAAAAGCGTCTTAGTTTTTCTCAGGTACTGGATGTCTATGGCTTTAGAATCATTGCACCCACTGTCGCCGATTGTTATAAAGCCCTTGGCGCCCTGCACACAACCTTTAAGCCAATACTTGGCCGATTCAAAGACTATATCGCTATACCTAAAGTTAACGGTTATCAGTCCTTGCACACGACTCTAATCGGTCCATTTGGCACACCGGTGGAGTTCCAAATCCGAACGCAAGATATGCAGCGTGTTGCCGAATCTGGTGTCGCCTCTCACTGGCTATACAAAGCAAAAGATGAAAGCTTTTCGGATCTTCAACGCGAAACTCATCAATGGCTCAAATCATTACTCGATATTCAAAGCAATACGGGAGACTCACTCGAATTCATCGAACATGTGAAGGTCGATCTTTTTCCAGATGCCGTCTACATCTTTACACCAAAGGGCGACATACGAGCCTTGCCTAAGGGATCAACGGTTATTGATTTTGCCTACTCAGTACATACCGATATCGGCAATCACGCGATCGGTGCAACGATTAATGGCGACACGTCACCCTTAAGTACTGTTCTAAAAAGCGGGGATCGAATCGTCGTTAACACCGATCCAAATTCAAAACCGGATCCCATTTGGCTTAGTTTTGTGAGGACGGGAAAAGCTCGTGCTGAGATACGACACTATCTTCGCACTATGAATCATAGCGAAGCTATTGATCTTGGCAAGCGACTGCTCGACCACGCCATGCAGGCCATGCATTTGAACCTAGACGAAATAAGCGCGATCGCACTCGAACGCGGTGCTCGAGACATTGGTGCCCACAACCTAAATGATCTTTACGCAAAAATTGGACTTGGGATTCAACTTGCTCCGGCAGTTGCCCGAACGATTGCCCTGATGGCGGGTCACCGCGGCGCCACCTCAGCCCTTTTGGCCGCAGCTCATGCCGCACCGATTCAGGTGCATGGCACGGAAGGCTCTGCAGTGACGTTTTCGCCTTGCTGCCATCCGATTCCAGGTGACGGCATTCTTGGACATTTGCGAGGTGGTCATGGTCTTGTAATCCATCGCAATGACTGCGGTATCGCAATTCGCTCACGTGTCAAAGATAGCGAGCGTTGGGTTGAAACCGAATGGTCTGAACCGATTAGCGGACTTTTTAGAACTGACATTAAAGTCACTGTGCATGACGGCAAAGGCGTCCTCGGCAAAATCGCAGCTGAGATCGCTTCGGAGGAAATCAATATTTCCCAAGTTCATACGGAATCGACTTCAGACAACATGGCGACGATGTCATTCGCACTCAGCGTCCGGCACCGAACACATCTCGCAGGCCTGATGCGTCGACTGCGCAAGATGACTGAAGTGGCAAAACTCGTCAGAGTCTGAACGAGCTCACGTACTAACAAGGCGCTACAGTTAACACGATCCCGTAACTGATATGCCAGGTATACGGCGAGACTTCCGTACTAAGGGCACCGCACGACACAGCCCTGTACGACAAGGCCCCGCGCGACACGAACCTGAACTATACGGCGCATAAAAAGCACGGAGCTGTACGACACGGCACCTAACAACTCGGTCCTAAACGATACGGACCTTACGACAAGCTCCCTGTGCTTGCTAGCGTCGCGCTTTCAGGGACGGTCCGACCCAAACCAGGTGTAGTCGACCGATACAATTTCAAGCTCATCAAGCCCCCGAGGAGTCCGCAAAGACACGATATCGCCAACCCTGGACTTGATTACCGTTCTGGCGATCGGAGACACCCAACTGACTCGTCGTCTGCCAGGATCGACTTCATCAATACCAACAATCGTGATCTCCTCTCGAAGTGAGCGGTTACGAAGAAACTCGATCCGTGCTCCAAAGAAAACTTGATCATTGCCGATATGCAGACCTGGATCAACAACCTCTGCACGATCTAGGCGCTTGCTGAGGTAACGAATTCGTCGATCGATTTCCCGGAGTCTGCGCTTGCCATAAAGATAATCACCGTTTTCTGAACGATCGCCGTTTGAAGCAGCCCAGGAAACAACTCGAACAACTTCCGGTCGCTCGGTATTGAGAAGACTCAGCAGTTCATCCTTCATCGCGAGATAACCAGCTGGAGTCATATAGTTTTTAGAGCTATCTGGTAAGACTGACAGTTCGCCACTTTCGTGGTCGTCGGGGTCATCGTCATCGCCCCCGCTTTCTTTGACAAAAGCCTTACTCATTGCACTGCCGACCGGCGAACTTCGCGGCTCTTTTTGTTCGCACTGACGGCATGCTAATTCCTACCGACGTCCTGCTAATTCTTACCAGCGTCCCGCTACTTCCCACCGATGCCCCCTTTACTTTCCACCGACTTGCATACTTTCAATCAAGATGGAACCACTGCGTTTGGTGCCACGCTGTAACTCATCAGCACCTACGGCGACGATCCCGGCAAACATGTCGCGAAGATTCCCCGCAATCGTGATCTCTTCGACTGGAAACTGAATTTCACCACGCTCAACCCAGTAACCAGAAGCCCCTCTGGAATAGTCTCCTGTTACATAATTAATATCGTTACCCAGAACGTCGGTCAGAAGTAAGCCTCGATGCATTTTTTTGATCATCGCATCAAGACAATGCTCAGCGCGTGTTTTTGAGCTGAGCACCCGCATCGCATGACTACCGCCCGCGTTGCCAGTTGTCTTCATACCAAGCTTTCTTGCGGTGTAGCTCGATAACAAATAGCCTTCGATAACACCTTTGCTCACGAGGATCCGACGCTGCGTTCTCACCCCTTCATCATCAAAACATGAGCTTCCAAACTCTCGCGGCCTCGTCGGGTCATCTTCAATCGTGATGTGTTTAGGGAAGACCTGGCTTCCAAGCGAATTGACCAAAAAGCTAGCCTCACGGTAAAGCGCACCACCCGAAATTGCCTGCGCGAAACTACCGAGCAAACCGCAGGCAAGCGGCGATTCAAAAAGAATCGGCACGCGTTGCGTTGGCACTGCGCGTGCGCCGAGTCTGGCCAACGTTCGTTTTGCTGCATAAACGCCAACCGACTCTGGTGAAGCGAGATCGTTCGAAGAGCGACGCGAAACATACCAAGCGTCTCGCTGCATACCACCATCTGCGTTGGCGCGGTCTCTGGCAATTGGTGCTACGCCCATCGAATGCCTGGAATGGGCGTAACCTCCAGAAAACCCCCGCGAATTACGCGAAAAAAAGTGACCGCTACCCGTACTAACAGACGCCCCATCACTGTTTTGAATGGCTTCATCGAGATCGAGGGCTGCAGCCTCGCAGCGCAAGGCAAGCTTTTTCGCTCGATCAACGCTAAGTGTCCAAGGGTGAAAAAGATCCAAGTCCCGCATGTCACCCGCTTGGGCGATCATTTCAGGATCTGGAAGTCCAGCAGCCTCATCTTGACCAGTATAACGGGCTATATCGTAGGCAGCTTGCACCGTTTGCTTTATCGCTGCGCTCGCAAAATCACCCGTGCTCGCATGACCTTTGCGCTGTCCGATGTAAACCGTCACGCCGAGACTCTTGTCTCTGGTTTGCTCAACGGTCTCCAAGCGCCGCATACGAACATTAACGGTGAGGCCTGTGCTTTCGGCCAAGTCAACTGCGCAATCGCTTGCGCCAAGTCCTCTCGCGATACGGAGCGCATCTTCGGCCAATTCTGAAAATTTACTTTGATCGTACTGAAACATTTTTGATCTCCAAGGGCGCTTATCATAAGCCTTTCAGTTCAATCGCATCGCGATCGACACTTACCCTTCTTCGACAGGATCATTCGTGTAATGACGCGTCAAGTCACACCACAAGTACTTAAACCAAGCAAATCCCAGCGCAAGCGGGAGATGAATCAGCTTCAAGACTTAGGCGAAGCCCTGGTAACGCTGCGCGACAACGAGTTTGCACGCGTTAAGCTACCCGAACGGCTCCATGATGCGATCGTAGCCTGTCGAAAGATAAAGGCTCACGAAGCGAAAAGAAGGCAGTTGCAATATGTTGGACGCGTCATGCGTGAGCTTGATGACCTTGCATTGAGTGAAGTTTTTTCCCAACTCAAAAAACATTGCCCCAACGCCCTTGCTAAAGCTCTAGACACAAAACCTAGTGGCGCTAAGCCCGAATCGTCGTTCCCTTTTCTTGGAGATAAAGCGCAGTGATGCCCAAACATAAATCCTTAGAAAAAGCTAAAGCGATAAAAGCAATAAATCCTGTGCTCCGAATTGGTCTGCTTTCGGTGAGCGACCGGGCGTCGCAGGGCATCTACGAGGATAAGGGGTTGCCAGCCCTGCGGAGCTGGCTTAGTCGCGCAATAACATCACCAGTTCAGTTCGTCGAGCGGCTGATTCCTGACGAGCGGACGATAATCGAATCCAGCCTTGGAGAACTATCCGATCAATCACGTTGCCACCTAATTCTGACGACTGGCGGGACCGGACCTGCGCGCCGGGATCTGACACCAGAGGCAACGCTTGCGGTGGGCACACGTGAAATGCCGGGATTCGGTGAACAAATGCGACAGATTAGCCTTCGCTTTGTGCCAACCGCGATTTTGTCGCGTCAAGTGGCTGTGTTGCGCGAACTAGATGATGGTCACAGTTGCCTTATTGTGAATCTGCCGGGTCAGCCAAAAGCCATTGCTGAGACGCTTGAAGGTTTGAAGGACGATGAAGGCAAGATTCTCGTGCCGGGAATCTTTGCTGCCGTACCCTATTGCCTGGATTTAATCGGCGCTCCGCAAATCGACACAGATCCGGTCGTCTGCAAAGCATTTAGGCCAAAGCCTTCCAAATGACGATCAGTCACCGATTCTCGTCGTTAGTAAAACACCAGGTAATTCGCGTAACTTTCTGACGGTAAAAGCTAATTCTTTGTGATGTGAAAGCTCAAGTGTGATCCTAATGCTTAACTGCTCGCGCTTTGTATAGCTTCGAATCGATGTCATCCGGACTTTAAGGCGGGACATTAACTCTGTTAAATCTCGCAATAGACCCGGCCGATCATTAGCTCTCACCAAGAGTTCCGCAGCAAATGCTGGCTTTTCTGAAGCCTTCCAGCCATGCCCATGCACTGAGCCATACGGGTGACCGCGAACATTGCCATCGCTTTGTACATTACCGTTGCCATTGCTGTGAACATTACCGTTGCCATGACCGTCAGCATGCCCGTCGCGACCACTGGTACCGCGCTCAACCTTGATTCCGTCGCCAAACAGGTATGCATCACCCAAACTCCAACTCACCTGGACGGCACGCTCTGGATGCCTAGCAAGTAAACGCCCATAGGTTAAACAAGTGATTCTGTGCACCGAAACACCTTCGCCGCGCGTAATAAAGCCTGCAATATCGTCCGGTGGAATCGGCCGACAACAACCAGCAAGGTGATGTAGCAGCGATGCCACCCCATCGACAAGGATCGGCGATTCCCATCCTGCTGCCTTTCCCTTAAGTCTCTTGCTGGCGGCACTGACTCTTGCCAGGCCAAAGTTAATCTGTTTCGTTGGCGTCCTCGACGCGAGTTCGTCTTCACGCTTTAGATCTTGGTCTGTACCAAAATTTAGTGCATTTTCAACAGCTCGACTACTTATTTCTTCTCGAGCGAATGCCAAAAATAGGGCTTTGACGCCCTCGAGACCGAGACGACTTGCAAGGTCATCGTGAGCCGTTGCGGTTTTACCTTCACGCTGAAGCAGCTTTTCAAGCTTCGCTCGCCCCATCGCAACATCACGCTGCTCGTCGAGCGTGTGAAACCACTGTCGTACCTTTGTACGTGCGCGCGGACTCCCCAAATAGCTGAGCGCAGGGTTTAACCAGTCACGAGATGGTCCAAGTTGCTCACTTGCTCGCGCAGCGATGATTTCAACTGTCTGGCCCGAGCGAAGTCGGGTATTAAGAGGGACCATAGCACCGTCAATTTTTGCGCCTCGACAGCGATGGCCAAGGTCAGTGTGCAGCAAATACGCAAAATCAATTGGGGTCGATGCTGCCGGCAGTTCCAGTACCTTCCCTTGAGGCGTAAGGACATAGATTGCCCGGCTAGATATAGAACCGGGCAACTCGCCATCGATAAGGTCATGCTTCCAAGCAAGGAGTTGCCGAACGTATTCGATTTTATCACGATCCTGTGATTTTCCCTTAGATTGGCTCAAACCTGTGCTTGTTTCCTTGTAATGCCAGTGGGAGGCAAATCCAAGTTCAGCCTCGCGATGCATCGATTCGGTACGAATCTGAATTTCGACGGGACGTGCATCTTCATGCAATACGACCGTGTGAAGTGATCGGTAGCCATTTGGCTTTGGTCTTGCAATGTAATCATCGAACTCGGCAAGCAGGGGCGAAAAACGCTTGTGGACCCAATCCAATGCCGCGTAACAATCGTCGACTTGATCTACAACAATCCTAATGGCTCGCAAATCAAGAAGCCGCTCAACTGCAAGTTGCTTTACTTGCATTTTATTATAAATGCTATAGATATGTTTGGGGCGACCAGAAACCTTTACGTCAATCCCAGCAGTGCGCAAACCCAGCTCGATCTGCCGAGTCAGTTCACGAATAAATAACTCACGTTGACTTCGTTTCTCATCAAGCGCTCTAGCAATCCTGTGATAAGACGCTTCATCCGCAAATCGAAATGCAAGATCCTCCATTTCCCATTTGAGTTGCCCTAAACCAAGCCTATTCGCTAGCGGTGCGAGCACCCGAAGCGTAAACCTTGCTTGTTCAAGCGTTGGCTTGGTTTTCGCCTTGGCATGAAAGCGCAAGCTTTGTAATCGCGATGCGAGCCGAACCAAGACTACCTGCACATCCGCGCTCATAGCCAAG
>JALQWJ010000052.1 GCA_023258775.1 Burkholderiaceae bacterium
GACCATCGTGATCGCAGCTGCCAAAACAGGCATCACAGCGATCAGCAGGTAAGCCGTGATGAGCCATGTCCAGCAGAACAAAGGCATTTTCATCAGCGTCATGCCAGGCGCACGCATGTTAAGAATAGTCGTGATGATATTGATCGAACCCATGATTGAGCTCGCACCCATGATGTGGACAGCAAAAATTGCCATATCCATGCCAGGACCCATTTGGACCGACAAGGGTGCATACAAGGTCCAGCCAGCAGCTGTTGCGCCACCGGGCACGAAAAAGGAGCCAACAAGCAACAAAGCAGCAGGTGGCAGTAACCAGAAGCTGAAATTGTTCATCCTGGCAAAGGCCATGTCGGAGGCTCCGATCATCAGCGGAATCTGCCAGTTTGCGAAACCAACAAAGGCGGGCATGATGGCACCAAACACCATGATCAGGCCATGCATGGTCGTCAGTTGGTTAAAGAACTCGGGCTGAACAATTTGAATACCGGGTTGGAAAAGCTCTGCGCGCAATGTCAGTGCGAGGACCCCTCCTGAAAGCAACATGATGAAACTAAACCACAAGTAAAGCGTACCGATGTCTTTGTGGTTTGTGGCAAAAAGCCAGCGACGAAGACCATGGGGATGGTCATGGGCGTGATCGTGGGCATCGTGGCCGTGGTGGTCAAGGACTGCGCTCATATTCGTTCCTCAGTGACGCTAATGACTGCGATAAAACAATTTCGTACTAAAACGGTGTGGATATAGGCCCAACTACTTCCTGGCCTCGGCAATTGCTTTTGGCTGGATAAGCCCCTCGTCGGCCTTGTTGCCCCAGGCGTTACGGGTGTAGGTAATCACTGAGGCAATTTCAACGTCAGACAGTTGCTTCCAAGCTGGCATCCCAGCTCCCTTACCGTTGAGCAAAATTTTGATTTGGTCGGCGGAGGGGCCAACAACCGATGCGGCTTTAATTAATGCCGGAAATTGACCTGCGCCAGTGCCGCCCGCCTGATGGCATGCTGCGCAATTTGCCCCATAAACTTTCTCGCCACGTGTTTGGAGCTCTGCAAGCTGCCATTCCTTATTGGGGTCATCAGCTTTAGCTGCCATTTCTTTCTTGCGTCCATCTACCCATTTGCTGTATTCCTCGGCAGATTTCACCTCGACCACAATGGGCATGAAGGCGTGATTCTTGCCACAAAGTTCAACGCAAGCACCCCTATAAACACCTTCTTTTTCGGCCTTGAACCATGTATCACGAACAAAGCCTGGAATCGCATCCTGCTTGACCCCAAAGGCAGGGACCATCCAGGAGTGAATCACATCATTTGCCGTGAGTACGATCCGTACTTTTTTGCCAACCGGAACAACCAGGGGATTGTCGACCTCCATCAAATAGGTCAATCCCTTGGGGTCTTTTCCAGTGATCTGCGATTCTGGCGTTGAAAGCGTTGACAAAAACCCGATACCTTCGCCTTCGCCCTTCACATAGTCGTAGCCCCATTTCCATTGGTAGCCTGTTACCTTCACGGTGAGATCGGCGCCTGTTGTATCTTTTTGCTCAACAACCATTCTGGTTGCAGGAATGCCGATGCCAATCACAATCAGCAAAGGCACCACAGTCCAGGCAATTTCGACGGCCGTGCTTTCATGAAAGTCTGCGGGCTTGTGCCCTTTAGATTTGCGATGCGCCCAAATCGCGTAGAACATGACCGCGAAGACAGCAACAAAAATAACCAGGCAGACTGCCATTAGGAACCAGTTCATCCAGTGCTGGTCGGCCGCAATCCTTGTGACCCCTTGCGGAAGGTCAAGCTGATTGACTTTGGGGCCACCCGGCATGTCAGCCGCCCACAAAACAGGGGCAATCAATAAGCTGGCAAGCGAGACACCAGTTGACCGCAACATTGCTTTGACCGAAGCGCTTCGATCTAATCCCTGACACATCTTCCTCATGCCATCACCGTGTTTATTGTTTGACAACTATTCTCATCGCCCGTAGCCGTCATCTCAGTCAATCCGGAATGCGGCACAGGTCGCTCCCATTCGCTATTTATAGAAAACCGAAACTTACTAAAAAAACCTAACGAGACCAGCCAAGATCTCCCATGCAAAATTTTCGCAGCTCTTTGGCTAAGAGCCTTCGTTGATGCTCAGGCACAAAACGCCCAACCTCGCAAAATTTGCCTTGAGAAACCAGCCTAACCAACTCTCGCCGCCTGCCTTGATATTCAACCCGAAGCCAAACCAAGGGCACCTCAGTTCGCTCCAAATGATTCGCAGTACTCCGTTCAATCATTAGACCGGAAGATTGAACCACGATCCGCTCAAAGTCCGCTGCATGTCGTGCATATACGACAAAAGCAACCCCAAGCGCAGTCACCTCAAGAAAGGCAAAGGGCAGCACCATCCAAGCCCCAGCGAGCGCAAAAAAACTCGCAACCGCAATCGACACCGTCGAAACTGCCAAAAACCAAATGGCGAGCTGGCATGGCGTTAGGGCACAGTTTCGCCTCATAAGCCACTGCCGCGAGTCATCCTCCTCCGTGCAGTTCCAAGCGTAGTCCAACTATACACCTTTCACGACCGTGTATCCCCCAACAGACGTTGGGTCCTCGGCCATATTGTAAAAGCTTCAAGTAGATTTTCGCCAATGACTGCGCTATTTGGCCTTCATCTTTAGTTGGATTGGTTGCCAGTCGGATGCTGCAGTGCGATCAGCGGCCCGCCAGGCGTGCCCCAAGATAAGTTCAATATCCAAATGCAATAAACCATCTGGATGCCTCAACGCTTCTAGCGCAACTTGAACCTCGGAAAACCAATGACGCGAGCGTAAGTGCTTGGCCCGACCGGGATGAATATGCCCCCCGAGCGCCCGTAAATCGCGTAGGAGGTCCAACGGACGACGCCACGTCAGGGTAATGCGATCCATGTCAACCACGGGCTCTGCCCAACCCGCGTGAACGAGCGCATCGCCAAGATCATGCATATCTGGAAAAGGCATCAAATCGGGCGCCACGCTGCGAAGCGCTGAGAAACTGTCAACCCCAAGTGATGAGAAGCTAAATAATGCGTCCTGCTTGGCGCATCGGTGGTACTCCCTGAGCAAATCGGGCCAATGCTTTGACCAGTGCAACAAGCCGTTTGACCACAAGAGATCAAAGCACCCCGCCCGAAATGGAAGCTGATGAGCGTCTGCGGCCACTTGAAGCAGCAATCGCTCTGAACTTCGCGACTGATCGCGTCCGGAGGGCTTTGCATGCTGAACAGAGCTCGCCTCATCGGCAATAAATCGGCGCCAAAGCCTGTTTGCCCAATTCGGTTTTTGGTCACCAGTCGAGCTTGGGGACGTCCGCATGAGGTTTGTAGTTTCCGGGCTGACAGACTTTGCTGCCCATGCCCAGTCGAGCACGGCCATTGCACTCGTCGGATAAGCGGACTGCAGCCGCCTTGCATCGCGTAGATTCGCGTCGCCCAAGACCAGCACCTGACTCGGCGATTGCTTGACCCATTGCATCCGATCCAGCATGCGTGTGTGAACCTCATCCCACAAAAAGCCCGCGTCCATCGCCAGAAGATGGCGGCGTTGATGCTGCAAACGCATGCTGAACTGTTGCTTCATGATTTATTGAGGTGAGGGCTTGTGGCTGTGGTAAGGGCTAGTGGCTGTGGTAAGGGCTCATGGCGGTGCTGAGGGCTAATGGCTTTAGCTGTGGTGGCGGCTCGTAGCTGTGATGCTAGCCCAAAGACCCATAGGCCTACTACTGATATCGCCAGACCAAGAAAGGGAACATGCATCAACTTGCACTGCTTGATCTGCGTCAGCCACTTCTGGCTGAGCTTCAAGGACCGTAACGAGATGCCCTACCAACAATGCCTCAACCCGAGCAAGGCTAGCGCTTCAGCCACCATTTCTTTACCCAGACGCCTGCTTACAGACCTCGGAGAGCATGTGGGGGAGGCTTGGTTTCCACAACGGTGTCTTCTTTGCTTGAGCCGCTGCAGAGGTGACTTTTGCGAGAACTGCCAGCCGCACCTGGATCAAAATGACCAAACAAGGCCACAACGATGCCTGCGCTGCGGCATCGTCGAGCCCAATGAAAAAAGGAACGCTGACATGCACCGCTGTACCCATCCACGTCCCGCATGGAGCCGCCTTTGGGTGGGTATGGCATATCAGGTTCCATTAGATGGACTACTCATGCTCGGAAAATTTGCAAACGATCCCAGCGCCTGTCAAGCGCTTGGCCGCTGGCTAGGCATACGAATGCCCGGGAGCGCTTTTTTCGGTATCAGCGATGGGCCACCCCTCGTCGTGCCAATCCCTTCAACGCCCTCGAAACTACGCTTGCGAGGTTATAACCCGGTTGAGCAAATCGCTCGCGGCTGGGTACAAATTGCAAAGCGTTACGGTCATCCAGCGCCGAGGCTTGAATGCAAGCTCTTGCTACGGCACGATCACGGACCGAGTCAATCGCGACGCAGCGCCAAAGACCGGGCGCTTGCGCCACAAGCCTCAGCCTCAGCCTCAGCCTCAGGTTCGGGTTCGGGCTTAGGGCTCGAGCATAGCGCGCAGACAGCGGGCTTTTATCTGAACCCCTCAGTGCTCGCAGCCCATGGCCAATTGAGCCATGTTCTGCTGCTCGATGATGTCATGACCACAGGATCGACGCTTGCCGCGGCATGCCTCAGCTTAAGGGCTGCGGCCATACAATCGATCAGCGTTGCAGTGCTGATGCGCCGATGAATTGAAGTGACGCTGATGAGCCATTAACCTTTTGAACCAAACCATGACAACAGCGCCTGCGGCGGCCTCATTGGCTGCAGCCGATGTGCAGGTGGTACTCGTCTATCCCGAGATCCCGCCTAACACTGGCAACATCATGAGGCTTTGCGCCAATACCGGTGCAGGCCTTCATCTCATCGAACCCCTAGGCTTTCCGCTCGATGACGCCAAGATGCGACGTGCAGGGCTTGATTACCGCGAGTTCGCCCAGGTTCACGTGCATCCAAGTTGGGCAGATTTTTTGGCCAAGGAATCGCCAAAAGATCTCATCGCTTTCACAACAAAAGCTCACCGCCATCTTTTCGGCCAGCCAATCGAACGCGGTTGTTTTTTGGTGTTTGGTTCAGAAACCCGAGGGCTACCTAAGGAAATCCTCCAAGAAATTGGACATAGCCGCTGCCTGCGTCTTCCCATGATGGCTAACAGTCGCAGCTTGAATCTTTCCAACGCTGTAGCGGTTAGTGTTTATGAGGCATGGCGCCAACACCAGTTCAACCATAGCTGAGTGAGAAAGCTAAGCTGTTTTGCGCGAACCCAGTAAGGCAAGGCAACAAGACTGAAGCGCCTGCAAGCTGTCAACCACATGCCAGGCGTCGAGCTCTTTTTGTGAAACGAAACCAGCGCTCACTTGTTGTTTCACCAGCGCCAAAAGCGGATCCCAAAAGCCGTTGCGATTCATGATCACGATAGGCTTGCGGTGATAACCAAGTTGCAAAAGCGTGGCAACCTCAAAAAACTCATCGAGCGTGCCGAGCCCACCTGGCAGCACGACAAAGGCGTCTCCCAAATCGATCAGCGCCTGCTTTCGCACGGCCATATCACTGACCACCTCAAGGCGGCTGAGCCCTTCAAGGCCAACCTCGCGTTTCATCAGTGACTCTGGGATGATGCCGGTAACCTCGGCGCCTGATTGCAGGGCAGCGCGGGCAATCTCGCCCATCAGGCCGACGTTACCTCCTCCATAAACGAGATGCCAGGATTGCTCGCCAAGCCAATGTCCAAACGCGGCGGCATCATCGATATGCACCTGATCTTGACCATGGCGGGAGCCGCAAAAAACAGTCAGGGATGGTTTGTTTGAAGTCATCGGTTGGCCTGGCGTCATTGATTGGTTAGCGTCATTAATTGGTTTGGCGTCACTGATCTGTTTGCTGTCACTGATCGGTTTGAAGTCACTGCTTGGTTTGGCTTCACTGATCGGTTTGGAGTGACTCGTTATGACGACCAGCTCGTGCAAGCAATGCTTGCAGGGCCTGGTCTGCGCGCAGCTCACCGCTCACCAATCGATGCACGGCCTGAGTAATTGGCATGTCAACGTCAAAGCGCGCTGCTAACTGCACGGCAACCTCGGCGGTGTAAACACCCTCTGCAACGTGGCCAAGCTCTGCCAGGATCTGTGAGATCGAAGCGCCCTTGGCCAAAGCCAGTCCGACCTGACGGTTGCGCGATAAGGATCCGGTGGCTGTTAATAACAAATCTCCAAGACCAGTCAAACCCATAAAGGTCTGCGCCCTGGCGCCCATGCGTTGCCCCAATCGTGCGATCTCGGCAAGACCGCGCGTGAGCAGGGCAGCTCTTGCGTTATTCCCCATCCCGAGTCCGTCACTGACGCCCGCTGCAATTGCCATAATATTTTTGAGCGCGCCGCCCAGTTCAACACCAATGAGATCCTCATTGGCATAAACCCGCATTGCAGCGTGATGCATCGCTTGCCGGGCCATCAGGGCACAGTCCTCATGAGCGCTTGCAACAACCAATGCAACAGGAAGACCTTGGGCGGTTTCCTGAGCAAAGCTAGGCCCACTCAAGGCGCCCGCCTTTAAGGGTTTAACTGACTGCTCGACCACTTGATGGGCAAGCAAGCCGCTGCCGCGTTCAAGTCCTTTGCAAAGCCACAACAATACCGGCCAATGCTTTGGCGAAACCAAGCGATCGATGTCGGTCAGACATTCACGCAGGCCTGCCATCGGCGTGGCAAGAATCCACAACGAGGCACCCTCGATAGCCTGTTGCAGACTGTCAGTGATTGTGATGCGCTCGGGGAGCCCAAAGCCCGGAAGATATCGCTTGTTTTCCCGGTCAAGCTGCATTGACCTGACCTGCTCAGGATCACGTGCCCATAGGTTCAGCTCATGCTGCCCGGCGATGTGAATCGCAAGCGCCGTGCCCCAAGCGCCAGCGCCAATGACCGCGATGCGCATGGCAGCAAGCGTTTATCCGCTACCTTGTACCGCTTCAGTGGGAAAGAATAATGCCTGAGCCGTTTCCGGACGCTGCGGCTTGCGCCTGTTGTTCGGCGATTCGCTGCTGAAAGAGCGCCTCAAAGTTGATTTCCGCCAGATGAACCGGGGGAAACCCACTTCGCTGAACAGAATCGGCAATATTTGAGCGCAAATACGGATAAATGATGCTTGGGCAAAGAATATTTGCCACGGCTTCCATTTGTTCCCCACCGATGCCTTGAGAGGTAAAAATCCCTGCTTGGGTGGCTTCGACCAAAAAGGCGACCTTGTCGGCCATCTTGGCGGTAACAGTGACTCGGACCGCTGTCTCATGCACGCCCTCACCGAGTACCTCATTGGTGATATCGAGCTGAATCTCCACACTGGGCGCGCTTGCCTCGAGGAAAATTTGCGGCGCGTTAGGCAGTTCAAGCGACATGTCTTTCAGATAAATACGCTGAATGGAAAACTGCGGGGCTTGTTCGCCTTGCGCAGCAGAAGCTTGTTGTTCGTCAGCCATCACTTAGTCCTTAAGGAAATTCGTTGGTTGCAATCATTCAGGATCATCGCTCGCGCTTACACTGCAAGACCTCAAGCCGAAGCGAGCAAAGGGCTTAAACCCCCAGCCCGATCAAGCGCTGCCAAATCATCAAACCCACCCACATGCGTCTCACCGATGTAGATCTGCGGGACGGTTCGCCTTCCAGTACGCTCCATCATCTCGTCTCGACGTGACGGTTCGAGGTCAATGCGAACTTTTTCAATATGCTCGACACCACGGGCACGGAGCAATTGCTCAGCGCGCTGGCAATAAGGACAAACCGCTGTGGTGTACATCACAATTGTTGCACTCATGATCGACCTTTTCAGATTTAAGACTTTACCAAGGGCAAACTTGCTGCCCGCCAAGCTGCCACACCCCCGGCAAGACTGTAGACACGTTCAATGCCTGCCTCGCGAATGATCGTGCTCGCCTTGGCAGCTTTTGAACCATCGCTATCAAGGACCAGGACCGGCTTTTTGCCCTTGATTTCCGAAACCCGCTTCGGTAGGTCTACCAGGGGGATACTTTTTGCTCTGAGCAAATGGCCTGCATCATATTCGGCTGGAGAGCGCACATCGATCAAGGTGGGATCTTCATCGTTCATTAACCGGGTTGCGGTCACAGTATCAAGGCGCTCGCCACCTGCACGGTCGCGAATACTTGGCCAGAGCAACAAGCCCCCAGAAACCAGCGCCATGACGATCAAAAATAAATTCTCGACAAAAAACTGCATGGAAACATCCCAAAAAGGACGAAAAGAAAACCTGACAGTGCAGGATCAAGTCAGCGATTATTCCACGTTGCCGGATCGCTACAATAGAAGCCACTATGAGCTACCAAATTGTCTTCATGCGACACGGCGAAAGCCAGTGGAATTTAGAGAACCGGTTTACAGGCTGGACCGATGTAGCGCTTAGCCCAAAAGGCATCGATGAAGCCAGGCGGGCAGGGCGATTATTGCGCGAACAAGGTTTTGCTTTTGATGCGGCTTACACTTCAAGGCTGCGACGTGCAATTCACACGCTCTGGCTTGCGCTTGATGAGATGGATCAAATGTGGATCCCTGTGCATTCAGCCTGGCAGCTCAACGAGCGTCATTACGGCGCACTGCAAGGGCTCAACAAAGCAGAGACTGCGGCGCAATATGGCGATGCACAGGTGTTGATTTGGCGGCGAGCCTATGCAATCGCCCCTGAGCCTCTAGGCCCAGGTGATCCAAGGGAAAGTGATCAAGACCCTCGGTATGCCGATGTTCCTCAAGGTCAGATACCCCGCACCGAGTGCTTGAAAGACACGGTGGCTAGGGTTGTACCCTTTTGGAAACAGGCGCTTGCGCCCGCGATACGCGCAGGCCGCAGACTAGTCATAGCCGCCCATGGCAATTCCTTGCGAGCGCTCTTGCAGCATCTCGAGCAGATCTCAGAAGATGAAATCGTTAATTTGAATATTCCCACTGCCCAGCCCTTGCTGATTGAACTCGACAGTAACTTAACGTTTTTATCGCGTCGTTATCTTGGAGATCCCGATGTGATTGCCCGCGCTATCGCATCGGTTGCTGCACAGGGCAAGGCAGACACTGATAGGATC
>JALQWJ010000053.1 GCA_023258775.1 Burkholderiaceae bacterium
GATGAAAAAGGCCTTGCAAGCGCTTCAAGCGATGGCCGCCTCCGAAGGGCTTAGGCTTGATTGCCTGCACGCAGTCATCCACGCTTTACGGCATTTGCAGCAGGATCAGGAAAGTGAGGGGATTATTCGTGCGCTTGAAGGACGATTTATTCAGGCCTCGGCAGGCGGTGATATTTTGCGTAACCCAGAGGTCTTGCCTGCAGGGCGCAATATTCACGGCTTTGATCCCTTTCGTATTCCCAGCCGCTTTGCGATGGCCGACGGCAGGGTGCAAGCCGAGCGTCTGATCGCGCGTCACCAAGCTGACGGTCATGGCTTTCCCGAGTCGATTGCGCTTGTTCTTTGGGGTAGTGATAATTTAAAGAGCGAAGGCGCACCGCTTGCTCAGGCGCTTGCGCTTTTGGGTGCTGCCCCCCGTTTTGACAGTTACGGGCGCCTTGCGGGTGCACAACTTATACCGATCGAGCAATTAAAGCGACCGAGAATCGATGTGATCATGAGTTTGTCCGGCATCTTTCGCGATCTGCTGCCTTTGCAAACCCGTGTGCTTGCTGAAGCCGCTTATCTCGCAGCAAGCGCCGATGAACCGCTATCAATGAACTTTATCCGCCGCAACACCCTTGCGCACCAAGACAAAGAGGGATGCGACTTTGATACCGCTTGTTTGCGTGTGTTCTCCAATGCGGATGGCGCCTATGGCGCGAATATTAACCACTTGATTGAAAGCAGTCGCTGGGAAGAGGAAGATGAGCTTGCCGGTTTGTTTTCAAGGCGAAAAAGCTTTGCCTACGACCGCCGTGGCGAGGCGTCCCAGCAACCCGAGATGCTCAAGCGAAACCTCTCGCAAGTCAGCCTTGCTTATCAGAATCTGGATGCGGCTGAAACCGGTGTGACCTCGCTCGACCAGTACTTCGATAGTCTTGGCGGGATGAGCCGTGCGGTTCAGGCGGCAAGGGGCGCGGCAATTCCTGTTTACATCAGCGATCAAACTCAAGGGACTGCCAGGGTTCGAAGCCTGCAAGAGCAGGTTGACCTGGAAGCCCGCAGCCGTATGCTCAACCCTAAATGGTACGAAGCCATGCTCAAGCACGGCTATGAGGGTGTGCGGCAAATCGAATCGCATCTCACCAACACCATGGGTTGGTCAGCAACGACCGGTAAAGTACCCGCATGGGTCTACGAGCAAGTGACCGAGACCTATATCAAGGATCGCGCCATGCGCGATCGACTTGCAAGTCTCAATCCCAATGCTTCAGCCAAGCTGGTCCAACGTCTTTTGGAAGCGCACGAGCGGCGCTATTGGCAACCTGATCCACAAACTTTGCAAAGCTTGCGTGAAGCCAGCGATGACATCGAAGACCGCATTGAAGGTGTTTACGAGGACTTATCCGCATGAAAAGCATTCCAATCATTGAAGAGCAGATCCGGCCACGAGGCGCCGCAGGACCGGGCCGCGGCGCAGGCGACGGTGAAGGCAGCTTGCAGGTTCATTTAGATCCTTCACAAAAGATCACCAATGCCAAGGTCTTTGCTGTTTATGGCAAAGGCGGGATTGGCAAGAGCACGACTTCGTCGAATCTTTCTGCAGCGTTTTCCAAACTCGGTAAAAGGGTGCTGCAAATTGGTTGTGATCCCAAGCACGATTCCACCTTCACGCTAACCAAGCGTCTGGTTCCTACCGTGATCGACATTTTAGAACAAGTGGATTTTCATACCGAAGAGCTTCGAGTCGAAGACTTTGTTTATGAAGGTTACAACGGTGTAATGTGTGTTGAGGCAGGTGGTCCACCAGCAGGTACTGGCTGTGGAGGCTATGTTGTTGGCCAAACTGTAAAATTGCTCAAAGAACATCATCTGCTTGATGAAACTGATGTGGTGATCTTTGATGTTTTGGGCGATGTGGTTTGTGGGGGGTTTGCTGCGCCATTGCAACATGCCGATCGAGCGCTTATCGTGACCGCAAACGACTTTGATTCGATTTTTGCAATGAACCGCATTATTGCTGCGATTCAGGCGAAATCAAAAAACTATAAAGTTCGTGTGGGTGGCGTGATTGCCAACCGAAGCGCGCAAACCGATCAGGTCGATCGTTTCAATGCAAGAACCGGTTTGAGTACCCTGGCCCATTTTCCTGATCTTGATGCGATTCGGCGTAGTCGTTTAAAAAAGGCAACGCTCTTTGAAATGGAATCATCTCCAGAGCTTGATGCCGTGCAGCATGCTTACTTGCAGCTCGCTGCAAAACTTTGGGCTGGCACCGAAGGGCTTGCACCAGAGTCGCTTAAAGATCGTGAAATTTTTGATCTTCTGGGGTTTGATTAATGGACCCGACCTCCTATCAACAACGTCGAAGCGAGGTCGAACAGTACTTTGACCGTACCGCGTTTTCGGCCTGGGCGCGCCTTACTTCCGATGCTCCGGTAAGTCGGATCCGTGCGACGGTTCGTGCAGGGCGCGAGCGAATGCGCACCAACATGCTGAATGCGCTTGGCCAAGATTTAGCGGGAAGACGGATTTTGGATGCGGGTTGTGGCACTGGTGCAATGGCCATTGAACTCGCCCAGCGAGGTGCCGATGTTTTGGCCGTCGATCTGTCGAGCCAATTGATTGATTTAGCTAAAGCGCGTGCAGCCCAGGAGCGAGCCAGGGCGTCGAAAGCCGAAGAAGGCTGCGAGCAGCGCAAGCAGCATCAGCAGCATCAGCAGCATCAGCAGCAACCTGGGCGCTCAAAGCCTGGCGAGATCATTTGGCTTGCCGGCGATATGCTTGATGCGAGTTTTGGTCAATTTGATCATGTGCTGGCGATGGATTCCCTTATTCATTACGAAGCACAGGATATGGGGCGTGCACTCGAGCGGCTTTGCCAACGTACCAAGCGAAGCTTGCATGTGAGTTTTGCGCCCCGAACCCCGATGCTTGCGCTCATGCATGCCGCTGGTCGATGCCTCCCTCGAGCAGATCGGGCCCCTTCGATTGTTCCTTTGGCTGGTGAAAAGATAATCAGCGCACTACGCAGTCAGCGCAGTTTTGAGCATTGCAGGCTTTGGCTCGGTGAGCGGGTGAATAGCGGATTTTATATTTCTCAGCTATTAAATATTGAACATATGACGGTGGATTGCCCAATTGTTGAGTTAAATCATGCGTAGGCTTGCAGCGCTAAACCGGCAAATGGCGCTTCATTTGCGTCAGATTAGCCCGCGTTTTTTGCCCTTTGCCGATGCGGCAAGTGCGCAGCTCCCGCTCGGACAACTATTGCGGCTCTCACTTTTTCAATGTTCAGTCGGCATGTGTCTGGTATTACTCACCGGTACCTTAAATCGGGTCATGATTGTTGAAATGGGGGTTGCCGCATGGCTGGTGTCCCTGATGGTCTCACTTCCGATTCTTTTTGCCCCTTTCCGAGCCTTGATTGGATTTCGTTCAGACACCCATCGCTCAGCAATCGGTTGGCGGCGGGTTCCGTATTTATGGTTTGGCACCATGATGCAAGTTGGGGGGCTGGAATTCATGCCTTTCGCACTTATCGTGTTATCGGGTGATGCTCAGGGGCCTGCTTTTGTAGGACCAGCGGCTGCTGCACTCTCTTTTTTAATGGTTGGCGCTGGCCTACACACAACTCAAACGGCAGGGCTCGCACTTGCTGCCGATTTATCAAGCGAGGAAAAGCAACCACGTGTGGTTGCTTTGCTCTATGTGATGCTGCTCGCTGGCATGGTTATCAGTGCCTTGATTTTTTCACTCGTGCTCGCTGACTTTTCTCAACTACAGTTGATCAAGGTTGTACAGGGCGCAGCATTGGCAACGATGATTCTCAATTGCATCTCGTTATGGAAACAGGAGCAAAAAAATCAAAACCCCAAGCAACAGGCTGCCAGACGCAGTTTTGGCGAGGCCTGGCGCGATTTCCTCGCTAAACCCGGTGCAAGGCGCTTTCTTTGGGCAACTGGTCTGGGTACAGCAGCATTCAATATGCAAGATATTTTGCTTGAACCTTATGGCGCCGAAGTTTTAGCGCTTCCGGTTGCACAAACCACTGCGCTTAGTGCATTTACTGCTTCAGGCATGCTCATCGCTTTTGGCCTTGCCGCAAGAGCGCTCAGCCGCGGTCAGCAAGCCTTAAAGCTTGCAGCGGCCGGCGCAGTGTTTGGCGTTTTCGCTTTTGCGGCTGTGATTTTTGCAGGCCCTTTGCAATCGCCGGATCTCTTCCGAATCGGTGCTTCGTTGATTGGTTTTGGTGGTGGCTTTTTTGCTGTTGGTACCTTGATTACAGCCATGAATTTGGAGCAAGGTCCTTATAAGGGGCTTGCGCTTGGGGCCTGGGGTGCTGTTCAGGCAAGCGCGGCAGGTTTTGCAATTGCCGCTGGCGGCGTACTTAGAGACCTTTTCAAGCAGCCCATGCTATCGGGCGCATGGGGTGAGGCTTTGCAAAACCCTGATATGCCTTATAGCGCAGTCTATCACCTTGAGATAGCGATGCTTTTTATCACGCTTGCGTTGATCGGTCCGATTACAAGATCGTTAAAGCCGCAAACAGCGCAGCTAAAGAATCAGGGCTTTGGCGTTGCTCAACTTCCTGGGTGATGCTGCTGTCGTTATCGTTGTCGTTAGTTGTGTGGCTGATAAAGCTGTTGATGAAGATGTCTTAATGCATATTGGATTTTTTCGGTTGTTGTATTGATTTTTACTGGAGGTGAATCATGTTGTTCCATTCAGGTGACGTCGGAGCAATCACCAGCTATATCGATATAGCGCAGGTGGTGCTCTATTTATTTTGGATTTTCTTTTTTGGCCTCATCATTTATCTGCACCGCGAAGGCAAGCGCGAAGGTTATCCGCTGTTGCCAGGTAATCCTGATCTGCCCTCGCATGTGCGTTATGAAGGCGCATTTGGCATGCCTGAACCTAAGACCTATAAGACAGCGCACGGGGAGATTTTTACAGCGCCGAATGGTAAAGAGGACAACCGTCCGATCGCAGGTAAATACACCGGCGGTGTGATCGGCGCTGCGCTTGAGCCTGTAGGCGATCCGATGAAGCTAGCAATCGGGCCTGGTTCGTATGCCGAGCGGCTTGATCGACCGGATCTCACCTTTGACGGGCATCCAAAAATCATACCGATGCGTGTAGCCAAGGATTACTGGATTGAGGCGCGTGATCCCGATCCCCGAGGTAAGCCAGTTTTTGGCGGCGATCATGAAGTCGCAGGAACCGTCAGCGATGTCTGGGTCGATTTGGCCGAGTCGGTGATTCGTTATTTTGAGGTCAAGTTGCCTTCGGGTCGGTCAGTGCTACTGCCCCATAACTTCACCAGAGTTGGGGATCAGGCGCTTGTCGTGCGTTCAATCTTTGCGAATCAATTCGAAGGTGTGCCAGCCACCAAGAAGCCGGATCAGGTCACACTGCTTGAAGAAGAGCGCATCATGGCCTATTACGGCGCAGGCACCCTATATGCCACGCCAGACCGTGCTGAACCGATTGTTTGAGTCAGACAGAAGGTCCGTGCAAGGATTCAAGATAATCAATTCAAAGGACTGAAGGTCTAGCGATGAGTCACGACGATTTTGAACCGATCCCGGGTCTTCCCGAAATGCTACCAAGCGGTGAACGCGTCTTATGGCAGGGTGCACCGCAGTGGCAGCGCCTGGCGATTGAAGCATTCCATGTTCGCAAGATCGGGGTTTATTTCCTGATGCTTGCGGTTTGGCAAATTAGTACAACGGTTCATGACGGCGGCAGCCTCAACGAAGCCTTGATCGCCGCAAGCTGGATGATCGTACTCATGCTTAGTGCGCTTTTAATCTTGCTTGCACTTGCTCGGTTCTCTGCACAAACCACGCTGTACACAATCACCAATGCTCGGATTGTGATGCGCTTTGGTATGGCTTTGCCGCTGGTTGTGAATATACCTTTTCGTATTGTTGAATCCGCTGACTGGCGAGCACGTGGTGAAGATAGTGCTGAAATTTGCCTTACGCTTGATGGTCGAGATGGTGCTCGTCTTTCCTGGGCGCATCTCTGGCCACATGCCAAGGCCTGGCATTTGCGTCATCCCAAGCCCCTATTGAGGGCCTTGGCCGATGGCGAGACAGTTGCACAACTGCTTGCTCAGGCGCTTGCTAATCATGCGCTTAGCCAAACAGTCAATGACAGTCCGCCCAAGCCCTTGCGGGTGCGTGTTGCTGAACAATCACTTCAGGCAGGCGTTGCTTAAGCTATGTCTGCCATCCATGTCCGACCTGCTCCTTTGCTCGCCATGGGGGCGCTCGCACTGAGTTCGTTGTTGCTCGTGGCCTGGTATCGCTTGAATCTGCCCAGCGCACCACCCGACCCGGTGTCACAAATCAGCCAGAGAATAGCAACACAAGTTGATCTCTTATTCGTTGACCTGCCCGATGGCGGCGTCCTGGTTCAGCGGGCAGGCGATGGCACTGTGCTCGCACAAATTCAGATGGGTGAGGGTGGCTTTGTTCGCGCGACCTTGCGCAGCCTGATCAGAGAACAGCCAAACACCAGGCATCACTTTCGTCTGGCGATGACCGAGCAGGGTCAGTTGCTACTTTGGCATCCGATCAGCGGACGAGTGCTCGATTTGAAGGCCTACGGTCCAAGTAATCGACAGGTTTTTCTTGAATTTCTTCATGCTTCGGAGTCAACACCATGAGCACGCTGATGGACGACATCAAAACCACAAAAGACGCGCTCGATAAAGCGCGTGATGAAAGCATCATCAGCCCTCGGTTTTACTCGACTGACTACGAGGCGATGGACCGGATCGACATTACGCCTGTGCGTGCTGAGTGGGATGCGATGATGCAAGAGTTTCGTGACGATCCTAATGGCGAGCATTTTCAGCGTGACGAGGCCTTTCGGGCTCGAGTGGCTGACCTTGAACCCGAATTGCGCGCCGAATTTTATGATTTCTTGATCAGTTCGGCGACTTCTGAATTTTCAGGTTGTGTTCTTTATAACGAAATCAGGCGACGGGTCAATAACCCAGACATCAAAGAGCTCATGGGTTACATGGCACGCGATGAATCAAGGCATGCCGGATTTATCAATCAGTCATTGAAAGACTTCGGCGTAAATATTGATCTTGGGGACTTAAAGCGGACAAAAAAATATACTTACTTCAAACCAAAATATATTTTTTACGCAACCTATCTTTCGGAAAAGATAGGCTATGCCCGCTACATCACTATCTTTCGCCAATTGCAAAGGCATCCCGAGCTTCAGTTTCATCCGATTTACAGCTGGTTTGAGCAGTGGTGTAATGATGAGTTCCGACACGGTGAAGCTTTTGCACTGATTCTTAGAGCGAATCCCCATTTGCTGCAGGGCCACAACCGTTTATGGATCAAGTTCTTCCTGCTTGCGGTCTATGCCACGATGTATGTGCGTGATCATACGAGGCCAGCACTGCACAAGGCGCTCGGTTTTGACCCCACTGGCTATGACTACGAAGTGTTTCGAATTACCTCTGAGATCACACGTCAAACCTTTCCCCTCACACTGGACATTGACCATCCGCGATTTCGCCAGGGCATGGAGACGCTTCGTGAGCTTGGGGCTGCGAGTGAACTCGCTCGAAAACAAGGCGGTGTACTTTCAAGCGTCAAGCGTTTGTGGTTAGGGGCCAAGGCAAGTTTGGTTTTCGCATCGGTTTACCTGATTCCCTCTAAGGTAAACGCCTTACCTGAACGGGTGCGTTTAGCGCCGGTCTGGTGATGAGGTGAGCGGCTTGGTCGCAAAGGCCGAAGGGGCAATGCGTTGCTGATTAGTTTTTTACTTGCCGCTTTCTTTGCATTGTTATTGTGGTGGCTCGGCACTGGCTTGGTGCTTTGGCTTGACGGTTTGCCCAGGAAGACCTTTGTCTGGAGCATGCTTGCAACCACGCTGCTGAGCGCCGCTGGTCTTTATGCGGTGTGGTGGACCCAGGATCAATCAAGCCAATGGGCTGTTTATCTTGCATTTGCGGGCGGCTTGTCGGTTTGGGCCTGGCAGGAGATGAGCTATTACCTTGGCTTTGTCACCGGGCCACGCAAGAAAGCCTGTGAACCGGGCTGTGCTGGATGGGGGCACTTCTTGCATGCCTTGCAAACGAGCCTCTATCATGAACTGGCGATCTTGATCGGTGCGCTGATGCTTTGGGGCCTTTCCCGTGAGGCTGAATTCGCGGTCGCTTTCTGGACCTACATGGTCTTATGGGCGATGCATGAAAGTGCAAGGATCAATGTATTTTTAGGGGTCCGCCATATCAACGCCGAATGGCTACCTGAGCATTTACAGTATTTGCGAAGTTTTTTGCGCCAGGCACCGATGAATCCTTGGTTCCCCTGGTCCATCGCCATCGCAGCTTCGGGTGCAGGCTGGATTTTCTACCAAGCTTGGTTTTGTCAGGACCCTGCTCAAGCGAGCGCTTATTACTTGATTGGTGCGCTTGCAACGCTTGCCCTCATCGAACATGCTTTTTTGATGTTGCCAATTCCTTTGACTGCGCCCTGGGCCTGGGCACTTGGCAAGCGCAGACGGCAGGCCATTTAAGTCCGGTCCCAGGTTGATTCATCGACACAATCAGCCGAACTCGGTATGCCGCTTACAGTGGGGGTTCCTGAAATAGTGAACACATTGGCCGCCCAAATACCTGTTACTCCGGTGGGAAGTCCGCTGACTGTTGCCCCAGTGGCACCTGTGGTAGCATAAGTGATATTGGAAATTGCATTATTGATGCAAAGTGTTTGAGCATTGGATCCCGCTGCTGAAGTCAGTGCAATAGTATTATTGGGAT
>JALQWJ010000054.1 GCA_023258775.1 Burkholderiaceae bacterium
GTGACAGAGACAATCGTGCCCTGGTTACGCGTGTCAGCGGTAACCTGCAGGTTCTGAATTTTGCTCTTGAGCAGTTCGCTGATTTCAGCTGGATTAAGTTGCATGAGACATTCTCCTGAATACTGTTTACAGCCTAGCGCGAATAGGCGCTAACCCATGTGCACGGCGCACTCGTCGAGCCCAGCGCTCAGTCAAACCGAGCGGCATGCCGTCAAGACCCATAAAACCCAAAGGACTCAACGTAAAGCGTCTGCGAGTTGCGAAACTTTTCCGCGAATCGACGCGTCGATAACTTCGTCGCCGATTCGAATAATCACGCCACCGATCAATGACTCGTCGATCTCAACGCTCACCTTCACGTTCCTGCCGTACTTCGCTTTAAGTACGTCCACCAAGGATTGCTGCTGGAGCGCATCCATCGTAAAGGCAGAAGCGATGTGAGCGTCAAGCACTTGCTCGTGTGTGTTGCGAAGTGTTTCAAAGGCCTCAGCAAGAGCAGACGCGACTGATAATCGCTCATTGGAGACGAGCAGTTGAATGAAGTTCTTTTGCTCAGTACTGTAAGCGCCGCAAACTTCCGCTAACGCTTGCGACAACTTGTCCGAGGCCAAGGCTGGGTTAGCAAGCATACGGTTGGTAACCGGGTCTTGAAGACCAGCCGCTAACCTAGCGATCATCCTCGACCAACCTGCGAGGTCAGACGCTTGCTTGGCCTGCTGAAAAGCTGCCTCGGCATATGGCCTGGCAATGGTTGAAGGCTCTGCCATGATTCGCTGCCGTTAACGCAATTCAGTCTTGAGGTCAGCAAGAAGCTGTGCGTGAGCTCGAGCATCGACCTCACGACGCAAGATCCGTGCTGCACCGGCAACCGCAAGTTGAGCAACCTCTTCTCTGAGTTGGTCCTTCACGCGCTGAGCAGCAAGATCAGCCTCAGCTTCGGCTGCTTTGCGTGCTTCGGCAACAATTCTCGATGCGTCCGCGCGCGCCTGCTCCATGAGCACCGCGGCCTGGCGTTCCGCCACTGTTCGCAATTCGGCAGCACCAGCTCTTGCGTTTTTAATTTCCTCTTGCACCCTCAGTTCAGCGGCGGCGAGATCGGCCTTAGCTCGATCGGCTGCAGCCAACCCGTCGGAAATTCGACGTGAGCGCTCGTCGAGCGCTTTAGTGATCGGCGGCCAGACAAAACGAGCCGTGAACCACCAAAGGATGATGAAGACCACGATCTGAATGATGAGCGTCGCATTAATGTTCACGACGAACTCCCTGCGTTGATGTAAATGAACCGACAGTTACTGCGGGCAAGAAGAGCCCTGCGATCACTTGAAGGGATTTGCGAAAGCAAACATCATCGCAATACCAACGCCGATCAAAAATGCAGCGTCGATAAGGCCTGCCAACAGGAACATCTTGGTTTGCAGCTGATCCATCAACTCGGGTTGACGTGCTGCACCTTCCATGTAGCGGCCACCCATGATACCGATCCCAATCGTGGCGCCTAAGGCCCCAAGACCGATAATCAAACCTGCAGCGAGCGCTACTAATGCCGTGTTATCCATAATGACTCCTGTTGAAAAAACGTGAAACGCGTGGTCTCTGGTGGTTAAAAAAGCGAAGTGAAACTCTTAGTGACCCTCATGTGCTTGGCCGAGGTATACCAAGGTCAACATCATGAAGATGAAAGCTTGAAGCGTGATGATCAATATGTGAAAGATTGCCCAAGCCGAACCGGCAATGACATGGCCCAAGCCAAGTAAAAGTCCACCCACGCTCAGACTAAAGGTAGCACCCATCAGCGCAATCAGCATAAACACCAACTCTCCAGCAAACATATTTCCGAAAAGTCGCATACCCAGCGATATGGTCTTGGCCGCATATTCCACGAGTTGCAAGGCAAAGTTGATGACACCGAGAATCAGGGCGAAGACGGGATTCTTTGAGGTACCAAAAGGGGCTGTCACAAGTTCGTGCAAGAAGCCACCGGGATGTTTAATTTTGATGCCATAGTAGATCGATGCACTCAACACAACGATCGACATCGCAAGCGTGGCATTTAAGTCTGCTGTCGGCACAATTCTCATGTAGTGAATACCGAGTGCCAGGCCGATCTCAGGAAGCAGATCCAGAGGGAGAAGGTCTAGCGCATTCATCATGAAAATCCATACGAATGATGTAAGCGCTAAGGGAGCAATGTAAGTTAGGTCACCTTTAACAATCGATCTTGCTTGCTCATGAACGAATTCCAAGATAGCTTCAACGGCGCCCACGAATCTCCCAGGCGCCTCAACCCGAACCTGCTGAGCGGCGCTCCATAGCATACCCATACCGACAATAGCCATCAGTAATGAGTACAACACCGTATCGATGTTGATCACTGAAAAATCAACGATTGAGGCCTGTGCCTTACCTGTAGTGTTCAGATGTGTAAGGTGATGGACGATATATTCGGTCGCATTTTGCGGACCCGCACCTGCTGCCATGATGTCCTCTCAAGCCCCTGTTGTTGTTTTCACATCAGCCTAAATCTTCGACTGACTCCCGTTTCCTGCTTTCCGACCTAACACCATCGGAACGATCCACGTTGCGTTGGCGGCCAAAACAATGCCAGCAATCATCGCAGGCCAGACCAACCAACGCAAATAAACCGCAGCTGCTGCCATCAATCCGATAGTCGAGAGGAGTTTCACAAGTTCACCGACGAAGAACACAGTCGGGTAAGACTCGGGAGACCTCCCTCGAGACGCCGACAAGCGTAAGGCAAACATCAGGTTAGGCAACACGATGCAAGTGCCACCAATGAAGGCACTGACGCATACTTCCCAACGCTGCGTAGCCAAACACCCGAGGGCTAATACAAGCACCGCAAGTAATTGATGAACAATGGCCCGAAACATGACGTCTGTCTTCTATTGCCACTGTTAACCGCAACAGCTGCGAAGTGTAGGGGCATCATGCTGACAGGTCAACCATGCGAAAGTCTTAGATGCCTCGTTCACAGTTGTCGACGCTCGGTACATCAAAAATAGAGATACTCGGTACAAATTGAGGCGACCCTGGCGAGCTAAAGCAGTGACAGCCCAAGTCGTTGGAGTAGGCCTTCAAAATGTTCAGCATCCGAAAATTCGATCTGCAAGTTCCCACGTCCACGGCTGCTTAGCTTGATCTGAACCCTTGTTGCAAGCGCATCCGAGAGTTGTTCTTCGAGCCGCTGGTGGTCTCTTGAGCTAGACCCGGCAAGCGCAGCGGCGCTTTGCGGTTGTTGTGCCTCGTCGCGCAAGGTCTTTGAAACAAGGCGCTCGCATTCGCGCACCGAGAGTCGCTTTTGCACGACTTCGTTTGCGAGTTGAATTTGACTCGCACGATCAAGCGCAAGTAACGCTCTAGCGTGGCCCATATCGAGGTCAGCAGCAAGCAACATGGTTTGAACTGGCTCAGCGAGTTGTAGTAGCCGCAGCAGGTTGGAAGTTGCCGAACGTGAGCGTCCAACCGCTTTTGCAAGCTGTTCGTGGCTCAGTCCAAATTCGTCAATCAGCCGCTTGAGTGCTTGCGCTTCCTCAAGGGGGTTGAGATCTTCACGTTGAATATTTTCAATCAATGCAAGCGAAAGCGCCTGCTCGTCGGGAACCTCTTTAACGATCACCGGCACCGTTTCCAGTCCTGCCAGTCTTGCAGCCCGGTAGCGACGCTCCCCTGCGATGATTTCAAAGCGAGCTCTCGATTCATCATGGTTTGCATTGGGCAGGGATCGCACCAAGATAGGCTGCATGATCCCGTGTTGTAGGATCGAATCGGCGAGCTCTTGCAAGGCCTGCTCATCCATTCGAGTGCGGGGTTGATAGCGACCCGGCTGTAATTTATTAAGGGCAAGTTGCCTAAGTTCACTTTCCAGTGGCACAACCGGATCTGTCCCGAGCAACACATCTAAGCCTCGTCCAAGTCCTTTTGGGCGCTGTTTATTCGTCAGCAAGTTTTACTCCTTTTGTACAAATCTTTGTACAAATCTTTGCTCAAATTTTTGTACAAATCTTTTATCCCTTAGCAAGTCTAGCCAGAAACTCTGCGCCAAAGCTTGCATAGGCTTTGGCTCCCCTTGAACTTGGATCAAACACGAGGCCTGGCATACCATGACTCGGTGCTTCAGCCAGGCGCACATTACGTGGAATCACAGTCTCGAAAACCTTTTCAGCAAAATGCTCGGCTAATTGATCAGAGACCTGTTGTGCCAACGTAATCCTTGCATCGAACATCACCCTGAGCAGGCCCAACATGTTTAAGTCTGGATTAAAGTTAGTTTGAACTTTGCGAATGGTGTTCACCAGATCCGACAAGCCCTCAAGTGCGTAGTACTCGCATTGCATGGGAATGATGACTCCGTTTGCCGCGCAAAGCCCGTTAAGCGTGAGCATCGACAACGACGGGGGAGAATCAATCAAAATGACTTCATCATGGCAATCCGCCATGGACGCGATTGCATGCTTGAGCCTTTGTTCGCGGTCGCTCAAATCGACAAGTTCGAGTTCTGCTGCCGCCAGGTCACGATTGGCAGGCAGCAGGTCAAAGCCAAACTCCGTGCTAAGTCGGACCGCGTGGGGAGGCTCAAGGCCTAGTAGCATTTGATAGACCGAGCGACTAAGGTTGCGTTTATCGATGCCACATCCCATGGTGGCGTTTCCTTGGGGGTCCAAATCAATGAGCAAAACCCGTTTGCCCGCGCGCGCGAGCGCAGCAGCCGTATTGACAGCGGTGGTGGTTTTTCCGACACCGCCTTTTTGATTTACAACCACAAAAATCCATGCTTTCATCGCGCAAACGCCTTGCTTAGTTCGACACCACCGGCAATGGCCGTAACGAGGCTTGCTTCAATGCTGGGGGCCGGATAATGACAGCGCAGCGTTGGGCGTCCAAGCCGGGGACTTCAAAGCGAACTGTCTCAAGCTGCCAGTTCGGACGTGCACCAAGAAAGGTTTCGATTTCGTGATGAGGGATCTGCCCTTTCATCGCGCAATAAAAGCCCATGGGATGACATAAATGTTGGGTACTTGCAACAAACTCGTCCAAGCTCGCATAGGCCCTGCTCACAATCATGTCAAAGCCTTGGATCTGACCTAAGCCGTGCGAATCCTCGCCGAACCTAAGCTGTTCGAGCCTCGCGTGTATTGGCTTCACCCCCTTCAAACCCATCATCGCCGACGCTTGCCGCACAAAGCGTACTTTCTTTTCAACCGCATCGACGGCAACAATATTCCAAGTTGGCTCCGTCAATGCCAAAAGCAAAGCAGGCAGTCCCGCACCGGTACCGGCATCTAGCACATTAGCTTGACCTGTTTTTGTGTTTTGCCGCGCCAAGCGAGCACGCACGAGCGGCAGGATCGCTAAACAGTCCAAAATATGGTGCGTCCAGATACTGTCTTCATCACGGATTGCCGTGAGATTGATCCGCTGATTCCAATGCATCAATAGCTTGATATATTGTTCTAAAAGATAGATTTGGGAGCGAAGTTCAGGTAAGCCGATAGACCCAAGCGCTTCATATGCTCGATGCTTCTCGAGTTTGGCACCAACTTGGGGTGTGCTTTGCATGCTTGGTAACATTTGAAGCAAGGATCCGTGTCGATCAAAGTCTAATCGTGAATGATCGAAGTTTGTCGATCAGGCGGCTCGCGTTGAGCGCTCAGTGAGCTGCGATGAACTTGCCACCGGTTTCAATTGGCGGATGCGTTTTAAATGAATCATCAACAATGAGATCGCTGCTGGCGTGACACCAGAGATTCGAGAGGCCTGTCCGAGTGTTGCCGGGCGAGTCGCGGAGAGTTTTTGTCTAACCTCCGCCGACAAGCCGGCTACCTGCCCATAATCGATTGTGCTGGGTATCTCTGTACTTTCCTGTGCAAGTTGCCGCTCCACCTCCAACTGCTGACGAGCAATATAACCTTCATATTTAACCTGTATCTCGATTTGCTCGGCTACGTCCTGTTCGGTCTTTCCCTCAATCAAGCCGATCGCCTCTAATTCTGCCCGCATGGCTGTGTAACGAACTTGTGGTCGCTTTAGCCAGTCAAGTGCTCGTTGGTCTCGTTCTGGTAACTCCCCCTCGGGTCTGATTCGTTGCAACGCTTCGAGTGTCTTTGGATTGAACCTGATGGCAGCGAGGCAAGCTAGCTCTTTTTCGATGGCCTCTCGCTTACGAGAAAACGCGGTCCACCGCTCCGCTGAGATCAATCCCATGCCGTGAGCGAACTCGGTTAACCTAAGGTCAGCATTGTCTTCTCGAAGCGACAAGCGAAACTCAGCCCGACTGGTAAACATACGATAGGGCTCACTCACGCCGCGCGTCGTGAGATCGTCCACCAGAACCCCCAAATAGGCCTGATCACGCCTTGGCCACCAGGGCGGAAGCGCCCGAACGTTTCGCGCCGCATTGACACCAGCGAGCAGGCCCTGGGCAGCAGCCTCTTCATAGCCCGTGGTGCCATTGACCTGTCCGGCAAGAAAAAGACCAGCAATTGCTTTAGATTCAAGCCAAGGCTGTAGTTCACGTGGGTCGTAATAATCGTACTCGATAGCATACCCGGGGCGCAGAATGTGGGCCCGCTCCAAGCCAGAGATTGATCGTACCAAGGCAAGTTGAACATCAAAAGGGAGACTGGTGGAGATGCCGTTCGGGTAAATTTCCGTCGTGTTCAAGCCCTCTGGTTCAAGAAAAACCTGATGGGAAAGCTTATCGGCAAATCGGTGAACCTTGTCCTCAACCGATGGGCAATAACGAGGACCAACGCCCTCGATGACACCAGTGAACATTGGAGAGCGGTCAAGACCTCCGCGAATGATGGCATGAGTTTTTTCATTCGTATGGGTAATCCAGCAAGGTCTTTGAGCGGGGTGTTGATCTGCGCGCCCGAGAAAGGAAAAGACGGGAATCGGCGCTGCGTCGCCATCTTGGCGTTCGCAACGGGCGAAATCGATACTGCGCGCATCAAGGCGCGGAGGGGTTCCAGTTTTCAATCGGCCTCGAGGCAGCTTCATCGCCGCGAGCCTTTGCGCCAGGTGAAGCGCTGGCGGATCACCGGCACGACCCGCGGCGTGCTGCTCCAATCCAATGTGGATGCGGCCGTTTAAAAAGGTGCCGGCGGTTATAACAACTGTTTTGCCATGAAAGCGGATGCCACTTTGGGTCAACACACCGCAGGCGCGTACACCCTCTGTTGATTCTTGCAGCATGAGGTCATCAACGGCCTGCTGAAAGAGCCACAAATTCTTCTGGCGCTCTAGACGTTGGCGAATGGCGTTACGGTAAAGAACCCTATCGGCCTGCGCGCGAGTCGCTCGAACGGCCGGTCCCTTGCTCGAATTTAAAATGCGAAACTGAATGCCTGCTTCATCGGTTGCTTCGGCCATCAAGCCGCCCAATGCGTCGATCTCCCGAACAAGATGGCCTTTTCCAATGCCGCCGATAGAGGGATTACAAGACATCTGACCCAGCGACTCGAGTTGATGGGTTAGCAAAAGCGTTTTCGCGCCCATACGCGCACTTGCACTTGCGGCCTCGGTTCCTGCGTGTCCACCACCGACGACAATCACGTCAAAGTGCTCGGGATAATCCATAAAACTCCTTTGGAACTTAGGAAGAAGGCTGGCAATGTCCTGAGGCTTGGACTGTAGACCGCAGGTAATTACAAGCGCGTAGGGTTGCCTAGGGTCGCAAGTCTAACCTGCTGCGCTTATAGTTGGTTAGCTATGTTGATTGCTAAATTGCGATAAGGCGAGAATTCACTGCAATCAGGTCGAACAATCGCTTAAATTAAAGGCCTGTCTTTGCTTCGTCGAGCGCCGGACGTAATGCTGTTCCACGTGGAACAGGTTCGAGCTTCCGACAAATTGCGCTATTGATCAAACACGATACACGCCAAGCCATTCACGACGCTTTTTTGTTCAGCAGATCTTATGTCACCACCGAGACGACCAAATCACAAGTGTTTCACGTGAAACAAATCACCGGCAAAGCTCACAGTCGGCTACTAAATCATCAAAGATCTCACCATGCGAGCGATGGCCAAGGAAGCGGTAAGCCCCGGCGATTCGATCCCAAGCAATTGCACAAGGCCTGGAAAACCATGGCTCTCTGGCCCTTCGATACGAAAATCATGCGCAGACTCGCCTGGCGCTTGCAACTTGGGGCGAATACCTGCATAGGCAGGCTGCAGAGCATCATCAGCAAGCCCTGGCCAGTAGCTTCGAATCTCGTGATAAAAGGATTCGCAACGCCTTGGGTCAACATCGTAGTCTTCATGGTCGACCCACTCAACGTCGGGGCCGAAACGTCCCTGGCCAGCTAAGTCCAGCGTGAGATGGACTCCCAAGCCCGCTTCGTTGGGCATCGGATAAATCAAGCGACTAAAAGGGCAGCGCGAAGCCAGAGAAAAATAATTGCCCTTAGCAAAATACAAAGGAGGCTGACTGAGTTTAGGCATACCAGGAATCAGGGACGCAATGCGGTTGGCCCCAAGCCCGGCAGCATTGATAACCTGCTTTGCATGAAAACAATGAAGTTCACCAGGCAAATTAGGCAAGCGAGTTACTGCGTTTCCTGCAAGCCTTAACT
>JALQWJ010000055.1 GCA_023258775.1 Burkholderiaceae bacterium
CTTATGGGGCAACCTGCTCGCATTGCTCGGCGCGATGGCCATGTCGGGCTATATGCTTGCTGCCAAAGCAGTGCAACAGCACAGGCCCAACTGGCCATTGTTGCCCTATGTCGCAACCGTTTATAGCGTCGCGGCACTGGTATTGAGTCTTGTTGTCGGCTATGTGACAGGACCCTGGTGGCAACTTAGCCTTGCCGCCTGGCCCGCGCTTTTGCTACTCGCTCTCGGTCCCCAGGTGATTGGCCACACCCTTATCAACCACGCCTTGCGCAATCTCTCGCCGACCGTCGTCGCTATTGCAATTCTTGGCGAACCCGTCGGCGCCGCCTTACTTGCCTGGTTCATGCTTGGCGAATCGCTTGCGCCAAGCCAGCTTGCTGGATTTGGACTGGTCGTTGTTGCGATTTTGCTTGCTCGGTGAGACTTTGCTTGCTCGGTGAGACCCAAGGATCTTCGCTTGAGCATGAGCCTGTGTTATCGTCAAGTCATGTGTAATCAACAACATATAACGGTGTTGAGCATGTCAGCGCAGTCGCCGCAAGCCGAAGTGGGCTTGCTTGAACACGATCGTTCGGCCCCCTTGAGTGTGTCGAGAGCGTTTGTTTTGCTTTCAGGCGCGGGTGGCCTGCTGCGACTGCGCCGAGCGCGCTAAGCAAATACAACTACCTGCGCCAGACTTGGCGCTGAGGCCGACCTCGGTCTCCATGCTGAACTAAGACCCAACGCTAGTTATCTTCAGAGAGATTCCCATGAGTGATCGTTTAATCATTTTTGATACCACCTTGCGCGACGGTGAGCAAAGTCCTGGCGCATCCATGACGCGAGACGAAAAACTTCGTATTGCCAAGCAACTCGAACGCCTGAAGGTTGATGTCATTGAGGCGGGATTTGCAGCCTCATCCAATGGCGATTTTGATGCGGTTAGGGCTATTGCCCAGCATGTAAAGGACTCGGTGGTTTGTTCGCTTGCGAGGGCAAACGACCGAGATATTGCGAGGGCTGCAGAGGCACTTGAGCCAGCACGCGCCAAGCGTATTCACACCTTTATCGCAACCAGCGCCTTACATATGGAAAAGAAGCTACGCCTGAGTGCTGATCAGGTTTATGAGCAGGCGCGCTTGGCTGTTCGCTTTGCCCGAAAGTTCACCGATGATGTTGAATTCTCGCCAGAAGACGGCAGCCGGTCTGACCCAGATTTTCTCTGCCGTGTTCTTGAAGCGGTTATTGATGAAGGTGCTCGGACGATCAATATTCCCGATACGGTTGGATATGCGGTTCCAGAGCTTTTTGCCGAGATGATTATCGACTTACGTCGTCGGGTGCCTAATTCAGACAAAGCGATTTGGTCGGTACATTGCCACAATGATTTGGGCATGGCTGTCGCCAATTCCTTAGCAGCGGTAAGGCAGGCGGGCGCTCGCCAAATCGAATGCACCATCAACGGGCTTGGCGAACGCGCCGGAAATACCTCGCTTGAAGAGGTGGTGATGGCCGTGAAGACGCGTCGTGATTACTTTGACCTGACGCTTGGAATTGACACCAGTCAAATCGTGCCGGCAAGTAAGCTGGTCTCGGGTATCACCGGTTTTCCGGTCCAACCCAATAAGGCAGTTGTTGGCGCAAACGCATTCGCACATGCCTCAGGTATCCACCAAGACGGCGTACTCAAGGCGCGAGACACCTATGAAATCATGCGGGCCGAAGATGTAGGCTGGACAACCAACCGTATCGTGCTCGGCAAGCTGTCGGGTCGAACCGCATTCAAGCAGCGCCTGCAAGAGCTTGGTATTACGATGGAGAGCGATCAGGACGTCAACGCGGCTTTTTTGCGCTTTAAAGAACTCGCTGATCGCAAAGCGGAAATCCTTGATGAAGATATCCAGGCGCTTGTGTCTGATCAGGCAATGCAAATGGCTTCTGACGATAGTTATCGATTATTGTCTTTGTCACAATCTTCAAAAATGGGCGGCCGGCCACACGGTGAGGTGGTGATGACGGTGGACGGTCGTGAGGTGCGTAGTGAGGCCGACGGTAATGGCCCGGTTGATGCGGTATTCAAAGCCATTGAGTCGGAAATTGGTTCTGGCGCAGAGCTTTTGCTTTATTCGGTTAATGCGATAACCACAGGGACCGAAGCGCAGGGCGAAGTCACCGTGAGGCTTTCTAGAGGGGGGCGAATAGTCAATGGCGTTGGTGCTGACCCTGACATCATTGTTGCCTCGGCGAAAGCCTACATCGGCGCCTTGAACAAGCTTCAAGCAAAGCAAGAGCGCCTCAATCCCCAGGCTTGATCGTGATGGGCTATACTTGTGGGTTCGGCACGTCTTAGCACTCCCAGCTAAGGCGCAAGTTCAATCAAAGACACCAGCGTTGCGCAATGCGATGCGGTCGACTTTTTTAGGGGAAAAGCATGGCTGTTGCAACAATCGACAAGCAAAAAATAATGGGCGATTACCAGCGCAAGGCTGGTGATACCGGATCGCCCGAAGTGCAGGTCGCATTACTCACGGCTCGAATCGTCGAATTGACCGAGCACTTCAAGCAGCATAAAAAGGACTTCCATTCACGGCGCGGTTTGCTCAAGATGGTTAGTCGTCGTCGTAAGCTTTTGGACTACCTCAAGCGAACCAATCTGGCGAGTTATCGAGCCCTCATCGAACGACTAGGCTTGCGTAACTAAGCCACATTAAAACCCGCAAGCCAACTTGCGGGTTTTTTGTTGTCTGGCGAACCGCGCCGCCTGAGGACTCGCGCGGGCACTTATGAGGATGTTAAAACGTGTTTGAAATTGCAAAGAAAACATTTCAGTACGGTTCAAATACCGTAACGATTGAAACTGGTGAAATCGCTCGCCAGGCAGGTGGTGCCGTCATGGTTAATGTTGACGATACAGTGGTCTTGGCAACCGTCGTCGGGGCAAAAAATGCCAAACCCGGCCAGGACTTTTTCCCTTTAACGGTTGATTATGTTGAGAAGTTCTATGCAGCGGGCCGTATTCCTGGCGGTTTTTTTAAACGTGAAGGTCGCCCTTCGGAGCGCGAGACCTTAATTTCCCGTTTGATTGATCGGCCTATTCGGCCTTTGTTTCCTGATGGTTTTTATAATGAAGTGCAGGTTGTCATCACCTTGATGTCGAGCAATCCCGAGGTGGATTCCGATATCCCTGCCATGATCGGCGCCTCGGCAGCACTGGCCATTTCAGGAATCCCATTTCATGGCCCGTTAGGCGCGGCCCGTGTGGGTTATATCGATGGGCAGTTCGTGCTAAACCCTGCAGTCTCGAAGATGCCTTCCTCAAAGCTCGACTTGGTCGTGGCCGGCACTGAGGCTGCAGTACTGATGGTTGAATCAGAAGCGCATGAACTATCCGAGGAAGTGATGCTCGGCGCTGTGGTGTTCGGGCACGATCAAATGCAAACCGTCATCAATGCGATTCACGAGTTGGTTGAGGCAGGCGGCAAAGCCGAATGGGAATGGCAGGCTGCACCTCGCAATGAGGCTTTGATCGAAAAGATCAATCAGCTCGCTGATGCTGACATGCGTGCGGCCTATCGTGTTCGAGACAAGCAAGCGCGTACGGCCCAGGTATCGGCCGTAGAGAAGGCTGTTGCCAGAGCGCTTGCCGATGAGGCGGCAAGTCAGGGTATGTCAGCACCCGACGGCACCGAAGTGGGCAATTTGCTTTTTGAATTGCAATCGCGAATCGTGCGCTCACAAATTTTATCGGGTGAGCCTCGGATTGATGGTCGCGACACAAGAACCGTCCGGCCGATCGCAATTCGCACCGGTGTTTTGCCGCGTGCGCATGGCTCGGCGCTCTTCACACGCGGTGAAACCCAAGCCCTTGTTGTTGCCACGCTTGGCACTAATCGCGATGAGCAGGTAATCGATGCGATCAATGGTGAATATCGCGAACGTTTTATGCTTCATTACAATATGCCGCCATACGCAACCGGTGAGACCGGACGCGTTGGTAGCCCCAAAAGGCGTGAAATCGGTCATGGCCGTCTTGCTAAGCGCGCGCTTGTGCCGCTATTACCCGAGGTAGCAAGTTTTGGTTATTCGATTCGCGTCGTATCTGAAATCACCGAATCGAATGGTTCTTCGTCGATGGCCTCAGTCTGTGGTGGCTGTTTAGCGATGATGGATGCGGGCGTGCCCATCAAGGCCCATGTGGCGGGTATTGCTATGGGTTTGATCAAGGAAGGATCTCGGTTTGCCGTGCTTTCCGACATTCTCGGTGATGAGGATCACCTCGGTGATATGGACTTCAAGGTTGCGGGCACTGAGCAAGGTGTGACCGCTTTACAAATGGATATAAAAATCCAGGGTATTACCAAAGAAATCATGCAGGTTGCGCTTGCGCAGGCAAAAGAAGGCCGATTACACATCTTGGGCAAAATGCGTGATGCAGTGACCGGCGCTCGTACTGAGCTTTCCGATTTCGCACCGCGCATGTACAACATGAAAATCAATCCCGAGCGTATTCGCGATGTGATTGGCAAGGGCGGTGCAACGATTCGCCAGATCACCGAGGAAACTGGTACGCAAATCGATATTCAGGATGACGGTTCGATCACGATCGCTGCCGTGGACGCTCAGGCCGCCAGAAAGGCCCAGCAAATGATCGAGAATCTGACCGCCGAAGTAGAAGTTGGCAAGATTTACGAGGGGCCGGTGCTTCGCATCTTAGATTTCGGTGCAATCGTTCAAGTCATGCCTGGACGTGATGGTCTTTTGCATGTTTCCCAAATTGCTCAGGAGCGTGTTAATAACGTGGGCGATTATGTGAAAGAAGGGCAGCTCGTTCGTGTCAAGGTCATCGAGGCAGACGATAAGGGACGCCTTCGTTTGTCGATGAAAGCCGCTGCTGCCGACGATGCATCGCAGAGCGCACCGCCAAGCGACGTAACGCCCGCCTAAGCTAAGGTTTGTTCGATGGTTGCTTCCTTAAAGCTTCGTGAAGAGGGCCCGATTGCGTGGATGACATTTTCAAATTTAGAACGTCATAACGCGGTCAGCTATGAAATGTGGTGCGAGGTTCCTCAAGCCATCGCTCAATTTGATGCCAATCCTGAAATCCGAGCCATCGTCTTGACGGGTGATGGCGAAAAGGCCTTTGTCTCAGGTGCTGACATTTCAGAGTTTGAGAAAAGGCGTGGGAGCTTAGATGCTTCGACGGTTTATAACGAAGCGGTCGATGCAGCCTATGCTGCGGTTCTCGCTGCAAAAAAGCCGACGCTTGCAAGGATTCGAGGGATCTGCATGGGAGGCGGTCTTTATCTGGCCGCTTCGTGCGACTTGCGAATTTGTAACGATAAGGCGCGTTTTGCAATGCCTGCAGCGAAGTTAGGTCTTGGGATTCGTTATGAAAGCATACGAAGGCTAATGGAAGTCTTGCCGGCCGCACATGCAGCCGATATTGTTTTTACCGGTCGCGGTTTTGATGGCCAAGAGGCGCTTCGCCTCGGATTCGTTAATCGATCAGTCCCAGACGAAGACCTCGATGACATCGTTAATCAATATTTGGAATGGTTAGGACAAGCCGCACCGCTTACGGTGAAGGCTGCAAAGGCCGCGATGCGTGCATGGTCAGCAGGTGAGGCCGACGATGCTATCGCGGCGGTTCGTGACATGACCGATCGCTGTTTTGCGAGCGCTGATTATCAGGAAGGACGCAAGGCTTTCGCTGAAAAGAGAAAGCCGCAGTTTCGAGGAGCGTAATACATGAACGCATGGATGCTTGATCCGGTTGCACAGACCCTGAAGCGAGTCGAGAAAACAATGCCGGAACCAGGTCCGCAACAGGTCTTGGTCAAAGTTAAGGCCGCATCATTAAATCGGGGCGAATTTCTTGTTGGTATGGGTATCGGTGGTGCGGGTAGCGCATCAAAGCCCTCGGGTATGGAAGCAGCCGGCGAGGTGGTTGCCTTAGGTGCCCAGGCCGCTCAGCATGCAAGCTGCCCAATTGCCTTGGGTGATCGCGTCATGGGACGTGCGCCCGGTGGTTTTGCAGAGTATGCCCTGATTGATGCGCAAGATGTCTTGGCTGTTCCCTCGTCGATGAGCTGGATCGATGCTGCCTGTGTGCCTATTGCCTACCTGGTCGCCTATGACATGGTCGTTGCTGGCGGGGAACTACAGAACGGTCAAAGCTGTCTTATCACCGGAGCAAGTTCAGGGGTTGGTGTGGCCTCGATGCAAATTGCGCAGGCGATTGGTGCACGAGTCATCGGAACGTCAAGCTCGCAACAAAAACTGGATCGATTAAAAAGTCTTGGTCTTGATGATGCTTTGTTGAGTCGCGGACCCGACTTTGTTCAGGCAGTGCTTGAACGTAGTGCCGGCAAGGGCGTTCAACTTGCGATCAATAATGTGGGTGGTACTGTGTTCGAGGCCTGTTTGCAGGCGCTTGCTTACCAGGGAAGACTCGCCCTTGTAGGTTTTGTCGATGGTGTGAAACAGGCGTCAATTGATTTGGACCGAGTCCACGCACAACGCCTGAAGATTTTCGGCGTGAGCAATAAGTTGCGTCATGCCGATCAGCGTGCCGAAACTGTTCGAGGTTTCGCCAAAGACATGTTGCCTTTTTTTGTATCGGGTAAGCTCAAGCCTGTTATTGAACAGGTTTTTGATTTTGACGATTTACCCAAGGCGCAACAGGCAATGCAAACGAATGCCCATCTCGGGAAACTTGTCCTCAAGGTTGCAAGCTGACGTCCTATTTGCTGATTGCTGTCGGATTAGCGATGGCAACCCAAGCAGCCTAATTTGCCTCAAGTGACCACGCTTTTCCATCGGTGAATACCCTGCCGTCTTGTTTGAGCTTAAGCAAATGCGCAAACAGTGAACGTGCAGCTAGTCCATGCAGACTCGCAGCCACATCCTGGTAAGCACCGGGTACGATTTCCTCAACCGAAAATCCGCCGCTGCCCGCACGCGCTGGGTCATGATCGCATAGCCGTTTGAGCGATTCAAAGACCTTGTGTTCACGCAATAACCTGTGTCTGATTAGCTTACGGATTTCTTGCGCAGGATTTCCCAAGACGTAGCCATGCGCAGGTAAGATGTACTTTAAATCCATACGTTCTAAACGTTCAAGCGATGCAATATATGCAAACATATCGCCATCCGGTGGGTTGATAACCACCGTCGAACCATTCATAACATGGTCGCCTGATAACAATATGCCGTCTTCTTCAAGCAAAAAGCATAAGTGATTCGAGGCATGTCCAGGGGTGTGAATCGCTCGAAGATGGACATCTTCGCAGATGTGTATGCGATCTCCATCTTCGAGCGTCTGATCTGGACTAAATGCTTGATCAGATGCAATTGCCGGGCCAGAGGCTCTGCCGAGAATCGGAACCCGAATACCCAACGATTGCTCAATGGATGACTGCAAGAGCAATGCTGCCGGCGAATGATCCATATGAGAGTGAGTGCAGAGGATGCGGGTGATTTTATCCTTGGTAAAAGCGCGTAGCCTTTCAACATGTTCGGACATGGCGGGGCCAGGATCAACAAGCGTCCAATTACCTTCTTTGCCGAGGAGATAAGTATTTGTGCCTGGACCTGTCATTCGACCGGGGTTTGGCGCGGTATAACGATATAAGTACCGCAGTAAAGCAACTGGCTTGTCGTGCTGCCAATCTAGCTTATGTAGCAGTTGGCCATCAGGGTTTACGAGTTCGAGCTCAGCGAACTGCATATCATCTTCGGTATAACGTTCTTCTTTCCCTTGCATGAAACCACCTCGAGGGCAACTTCTCCATAGCTTACCCTGCGTGAACAATCGCTCCGATTCCGATAGCGCATCATCAACGCACTTGAAATGGCTTAGCTGTTGCAAGGTGCGAATGGTTGGAAAGATCATGTAAAAAAGCCCCTCGCTATGGCGTTTGAGCGCTTCGGCTGGATGTACCCAACAGGGTTCAAATTGCTCACCCTCATCTGCAACCGGATCTTGTCCGTGAGGTGCTCTTGCAAGCAGGAAGCGAACATCAAAGCGTTTGGGCAAATCACGATCGGTTGTCCAGTGGGAGAAGCTGAAAACAGCATCGATTGCGGCAACGAGCCCTCGGGCGCGAAGCGCTTGCGCAAAGCCTTCAGCTGGATGCCTGGCAAGGCCTTCGATTGCGCCGGCTACCGCATCGATAGGGCGTGCAAGCAATAAGTGGACTTCCTCCCATGATTCACGAAGAGCGGCCTGAGCATAAATCCGATGCAGTTGCATTTGCTCGTTCTCTGAAAAACTCTGCCAGTCAGCGAGTCGATTAGGGCTAAGAAGGCTTGGATCTAAGTCGAGCGCTAGGGCATCTGCCCGGTCCACTACCCCTCCAGGAAACACAAAGGCTCCGGGTGCAAAACTCGCCTGTGTCGAACGCCTTGTCATAAGGACTTCGAGTCCTGCCTCGCCATCTCGCAAAAGTAGAACGGTCGCCGCAGGCTTTGGCGCAACTGGCTCTCGCCATGGCAGTAAATGCTGCTGGGGTCGAACGCCTGCGCGCTTGTTATTGGCTTGTTCCATCAATCTATCCCCTCTCGTTCAAACGCCGTTTTGCTCTGGCGCACTTA
>JALQWJ010000056.1 GCA_023258775.1 Burkholderiaceae bacterium
GTTGGGAAGTCAAGGCAATTCGTGCAGGTCGGGCTCAAATCAAAGAGGGTTATGTCCTAATTAGGGCCGCCGAACTTTACCTGATCGGCGCGCATGTCACGGCACTACCACAAGCCTCCACGCATGTTCAGCCAGATCCGGTGCGCACTCGGAAACTTCTCCTCCATGCCGCTGAAATCCGCAAACTGATCGGCAAAGTAGAACGTGCTGGTTACACCCTCATACCGCTCAACTTTCACTACAACAAGCATCGTATCAAGCTTGAAATCGGTTTGGCCAAAGGCAAGAAACAACACGACAAGCGTGAAGCGGCCAAAGATCGTGATTGGCAACGCGAAAGACAACGAATCATGAAGACCAATATTCGGTCTCGATGAGACCGATTCGCGTTGGTCCCGCACTCACTGCTGTGTAGGTACAGGCCCTCGGGCAGCCCAAAAACCCTCGCCTAGGTCTTAGCGAGCAAATGCCAAGTGTCGATAACCGTATCCGGGTTTAAAGAAATTGACTGGATACCTTCTTTTACAAGCCACTGCGCAAGGTCAGGGTGATCAGAAGGCCCCTGTCCACAGATACCTACGTATTTACCCTGCCTTCGGCAGGCTTGAATTGCCTGCGACAACAAGACGCGTACTGCCGGGTCGCGCTCATCAAAGGCGGAGGCGACAAGCCCTGAATCTCGATCCAGGCCGAGCGTTAGTTGGGTTAAATCATTGGATCCTATGGAAAAGCCATCGAAGTGTTCCAAAAACGCATCTGCGAGCAGCGCGTTGGATGGCAGCTCGCACATCATAATGATTCTTAATGCACCGCTACCATCGTCGGCAGCACCACTACCTCGTGAAAGGCCGTGTTCGCTCAATAAGGCAACTACTTGTTGCGCCTCATCAACGGTTCTCACAAATGGAACCATCAACTCAACATTGCTAAGACCCATATTATGACGAACCACGCGCATGGCCTCGCATTCCAGCGCAAAAGGCTCGCGGAAATCAGCAGAAAGATATCGACTCGCACCTCTAAAGCCGAGCATCGGATTTTCTTCCTCAGGCTCATAGCGAGATCCACCGATGAGCTTGCGATATTCATTGCTCTTAAAATCAGAAAGCCGAACGATCACCGTCTTTGGCCAAAAGGCGGCTGCAATGGTTGCAACACCCTCAGCAAGTCTTGCAACATAAAAATCTCGGGGTGATGCATAGCCTCGGGCCACGCTTTCAACGGCTGACTTCAGTGCGGTATCAACGTGAGGATAATCAAGAATGGCTTTGGGATGAATACCTATATCGTTATTAATAATAAATTCAAGCCGCGCTAAACCCACGCCTTCGTTAGGCAGCTGAGCGAAATCAAAAGCAAGCTGCGGATTACCGACATTCATCATCAACTTGGTTGGAATCGGCGGCAACTCTCCCGAATCAAGCTCGGTGATTTCAGTCTCAAGCAGTCCGTCATAGATGAAGCCCGTGTCGCCTTGAGCACATGAGACGGTAACCAGCGCACCGTCGCTCAGTTGCTCGGTGGCGTTACCACAGCCCACAACGGCTGGAATCCCGAGCTCGCGCGCAATAATCGCGGCATGACATGTGCGTCCACCTCGATTCGTAACAATTGCTGCGGCGCGTTTCATGATCGGCTCCCAATTGGGATCAGTCATGTCAGTCACCAATACCTCGCCTGCCCCGATTCGATCCATTTCGGAGGCATCGCGAACAATCCGCACCATACCTGCGCCAACCTTTTGACCAATCGCTCGACCACTCGCAAGAATCTCTGAGGTTGATTTGAGTTGATAACGGGTTTGCTTGCCCTGCTGTCGCGATTTCACGGTTTCGGGCCTTGCCTGCAAGATATAGAGCCTGCCATCTAGGCCATCTAGGCCCCACTCAATGTCCATCGGGCGCTGGTAGTGATCTTCGATAATTAAGGCATATCGGGCAAGTTCCATGACTTGTTCATCACGAAGCGAAAAGCGATGCCGTTTTTCTGCCTCCGTCTCCAAAGTTTTGACAGCGGCCTCGCCGACCTGGGACGCTGTGGCAAAGGCCATGCGGATCAGCTTCGACCCGAGTTGCCTGCGAACGATAGCCTGTTTACCCTGCCTCAGCATGGGCTTGTGGACATAAAACTCATCGGGATTAACCGCACCCTGCACCACGGTTTCACCCAGGCCATAAGCACTCGTAATAAACACGACCTGATCAAAACCTGACTCGGTATCCATGGTGAACATCACGCCTGATGAACCCTCATCGCTACGGACCATGCGCTGTACACCTGCCGATAAGGCGACATCGACGTGTTCAAAACCTTGGTGAACCCGATAGGCAATCGCACGATCGTTATATAAAGAAGCAAAAACCTGTCTCACCTTGAGCAAGACCTCGTCAATGCCAAGCACGTTGAGAAAACTCTCTTGCTGGCCTGCAAACGAGGCATCTGGAAGATCTTCAGCGGTTGCCGAGGAACGCACCGCTACCGAAATGCCGGTCGTGGAATCGCCCACCAAGGCTTGATAAGCCTCGCGAATGGCAAGTTCGAGCTCAGCTTGTAATGGTGCTGTTTCAATCCACTGGCGAATCTCCTCGCCACACTTGGTTAGAGCCTTAACGTCTTCAACATTGAGTCCATTAAGTCGCTCAGCGATCCGACCTGTGAGCTGATTGAAGTGCAAGAAGCTGCGAAAGGCATGCGCCGTGGTTGCAAAACCACCGGGGACTCGAACCCCGGCATCGGCCAACTGGCTAATCATTTCGCCAAGTGATGCATTCTTTCCGCCGACCGATTCAACATCGGTCATGCGTAATGCCTCGAAGGGAACGACAAGGCGTTCGCTCAGGGGTTGGTTCATCGATTTTCCTAAACACAAGTTGAAAAAGCATGGGGACCTTGAGCAGTCTGGCTCATCATGGTGGATCCGATAGGGTAAATTCTACCCGTAGCCCTCGCAGAACAAGACAATTCGATGACCGAATCAAACAATCCTCCACATGACAAGGCCAAACAACGCACCGTCTTTTATGTGTCAGATGGCACAGGGATCACCGCAGAAGGCTTTGGACATTCGCTTCTTGCGCAGTTTGAAAAGCTTGCCATTCGCGAGATTCGCCTCCCCTTTATTGACAGTATGGTCAAGGCTGATGAAGCGCTTGAAAAGATCAATCGGTGTAGCGCCGCAGAGCCCTATCGTCCCTTGGTGTTCTCGACCCTTGTGAATCCGGAAATTGCTTCGGTAATGCGCGAGGCAAACGCCTTTGTTATCAACCTCTTTGCGAGTTTCGTTGAACCTCTTGAGCAAGAGCTTGGGATGAAATCAACGCACACGATTGGGCGCTTGCATAATGTTGCTGACAGTCAGCAATACAAGAATCGTATCGAGGCCATCAACTTTTCCCTTGCTCATGACGATGGTCAATCCGCTGCCAACCTCAACGATGCTGACGTTATCTTGGTTGGTGTTTCACGCTCAGGCAAAACGCCAACCAGCCTTTATCTCGCGATGCAACATGGGCTAAAAGCAGCTAACTACCCACTAATTCCTGAAGATTTTGAGCGAAAAAAGCTGCCACCAGCCCTTCTTGCGTACCGGAGCAAGCTTTTTGGCTTATCGATTACCCCTGAGCGTTTGAGTCAGGTGAGAAATGAGCGCCGCCCGGGAAGCCAATATGCTTCACTCAATAATTGTCGACATGAGGTTGCAGAAGCTGAGCACATGATGCGTCGTGAAGGTATCCGTTGGTTGTCTTCCACCTCTAAGTCAATCGAGGAAATTGCTACCACGATTCTTCAGCAGCTTGGGGATCGCTAGCGCCTGGCGTTGACGGTATTGTTCGTAGAGCAGTAGACTTTGCGCGACCGCGGCATTGAAGGATTCCGTCTGACCTTGCATCGGAATCGCTTGGAGGGAAACGCCAGGATAGTTTCTGATGTTGGGCGAAAGGCCACGTCCTTCAGCGCCAAGCACCCATAAGCCTGGGCTTCGTAAGTCACACTCGTGAGCAGGCTGGCCCCCAGCGTCGGCAGCACGAATTGGTCCCTTCACCCTGCCCGCAAGCACTTCGAAAGCATGGTTCGCAAAGAGCTCAAGCCGTTGATGAGCGCCCATCGCCGCCCTTAGTGTTTTTGGCGACCAGAGGTCTGCGCAGCCTGGTCCCGGAATACAGGCTCTTACACCGAAAGCGGCCGCTGTGCGCATCACGGTGCCAAGATTTCCTGGATCCTGAATCCCATCGAAATAAAGCATATCGACACCTTGGGGCAAGCTATCCAAGCTTTGCTGTTCGACAAAGGGTGCGATAGCAACTGGTGCCCCATCGGCACCTAAACCCGGTAAGCCTTCGGCAAGACTGCCTTCCAGCAAAAACCACGCCGCTTGGTGGTCGGCTGACTTCTGCAACTGCGAGATCTTCTGCCATCTTGAGACAACAGACACGGAATCGCGTCTGCTGTACCACCGTTCAGGGATCAAAACAGCATCAAGTCTGGCACCCTGCCCTAGCCAGTCCTGGATTAAACGCTCGCCGAGCAGCAAGCATTGACCCTGGGCCCTGCGCCTCTCAGCATCGTCCGCAAGCCTGCGACAAGACTTAATCAAATCATTGCTGCGCGAGCGGATTACTTCCATGAGAATGAGCGTCGATGAATGTCACAGGGCCCCCGCAATGCGATTGCCTGACGATGCTTAAGCGTTGGGTAGCCCTTATGTCGTTCAAAGTCATAGCCGGGAAACCGCAAGGCAGCTTCAATCATCCACTCATCTCGGCTGGTCTTTGCCAGAATAGAGGCTGCAGCAATCGCGGGCACCAAATTGTCGCCACCAACTAAACAACGCGTTGGGCGATTAAATGTTGGATCCTGATTACCATCGACCCAATAGCAGAGGGCCGAAACTTTATCGCCAATTTGATCTTCAAGTGCCTGTGCTGCTCGCCGCATTGCAAGCAAACTCGCCTGCAAGATATTTAGTTCATCAATTTCTGCCACGCTCGCACTCGCGATCCCATAGCCGATGGCCTTCATGATGATCATATCGCGAAGACGCTTACGCTTCATCTCAGAGAGTTTTTTCGAATCCCTCAAACCATCGATGGGTTGCTCTGGGTCGAGTAGCACAGCAGCAGCAAATACGGGCCCCGCGAGAGGCCCACGACCGGCTTCGTCAACACCAGCAAGATAACTTGTCATCGGGATAACAAAACTGACTGCAGTACCGCAGCACATCGGCTTGCGCAATCGCAGCGCAGCGATTCATAAATTGTCAAATAACTTGCCATAAGCGCTTCACGCGCAGGTTGATCGTGCCACTGCCATTCTAGCGCCCTGACGATCGCCTGGTTTGTTGCCTGCGACTGAATCAATTCAGGGACCAGGAATTTCTGTGCCAGGATGTTTGGCAAACCGACCCAAGCTTGTCGCTGCTGGCGACGCATCCAGCGATAACTCAGTGCTGGCATCCGATAAATAATGACCATCGGCCGACCAATCAGCGCCGCCTCAAGACATACGGTACCACTAGCGGCCAAGACCTGGTCACTTGCTGCGATGCACGCTCGGGCCCTGCCCCGGTACAAAATGATGCGTTGACTTGCGACACGAACCTGTCGACTCATGATTGACTGAAGCTGGGCATAGATGCCTGCACTGGCCGCCGGCATCAGAAAAATCGCTTTAGGATATTTAAGCGCAAGCGCCTGGGCGACATCAAGCATCAAGGCGGCATGGTGCGAAATCTCGTCGTTTCTTGATCCAGGCAACAAACAGAACCAGCGACTTGACTCAGATTCGGCTGCGAGGCGGCACAAGTGAGGATCGTGATAAAAACCAAGCTCTTGCCGCGCCAACAGTTGATCTGGATTGAAGCTTATCTGATCAGCCATTGGATGGCCCACATAGGTGGTCGCTAAACCAGTCTCGCGATAAAGCACCTGTTCAAAAGGGAAAAGCAATAGCAAATGGTCGAGCGATTGTGCAATCTTCCACTTCCGCTCGGGTCGCCAGGCCCAAATCGAGGGGCCAACAAGGTGAAAGCAAGGCATACCCTTAGCTTTAAGCGTTGCAGCTATCTCCAAATTAAAGTCAGGAGCATCCACACCTAAAAACGCATTAGCTTGCCAGCGAACAAAACCCTGAATAAGGTTTTTGCGCAAGCGCAAAAGTCGAGGCAGATGTCTGATGACCTCAACATAACCGCGCACTGACAGTGCATCAATATCAACATCACATTGCATACCTGCAGCAGCCAGGGCTGGGCCACCAACACCGCGGATCGCTAATGTATGTTGCGTTTGGAAGAGCTTTTTAACCACGGCAGCAGCGATTTGATCGCCCGATGATTCTCCGGCAACCAGTGCAAGCCTTATCGCCGCTTCATTAATCATGCTCTTCTTGCTAGGCTCACTAGGGCCTAATAATGCCCCGCCTGGTTGCCTCAAGAAACTTAAGGCTGATTGTCAAATCATGGACCTCATCGATCAAACCGGATTGCTCCAGTTGCCGGCGCTGATCGTGAAGCTTTACTAGCGCCTCTTCAAGACGCAAACCAGAACGGTATAAAATACGGTAGGTATCTTGCATCGACTTCAATCGCGAATCGTTATATCCCCTGCGCTTTAATCCTTCTCGATTCAGCCCAAAGGGCTTAGCCGAATTACCCGAAATCATCAAATAAGGTGGCACATCTTTAACGATTACCGAGGCAATACCCGCCATGACATGGGCACCAACTTGGCAGAACTGATGCACACCCGTGTAGCCACCGAGCACGCTGTAGTCACCAAGCTTTACATGTCCTGCGAGATTCACGCTATTGGCAAGAACACAGTGGTCGCCGATCAAACAATCATGTGCGATATGCACATAGGCCATGACCCAATTCTCATTGCCAAGTTGCGTGAGTCCCTGATCCTGGATCGTTCCTCGGTTGACAGTGACTCCCTCACGAAAAACATTGCCATGACCAATCAGTAGCGTGCTGGGTTCACCGCGATACTTTTTGTCCTGAGGCGCCCCCCCAATGGACGAAAAAGGATGAAAGCGATTGTCCCGACCGATTCGGCAAGGTCCTTCGATCACGACATGAGCCATCACCACGCAACCCGATTCGATAACAACCTCGTCGCCAACAATGCTGTACGGCCCGACCTCGACATCGTGGTCGAGATGCGCCTTCTCACTCACGATGGCGCTTGGATGAATCCTTGGCATGATTCTTCTTCAGTTAGTCTTCTTATCCATAAGCCTCAAGCATGGCGCTCGCTTCTAGATTTCAACTTTACGCATGGTGCACATTAACTCGGCATCGACAGCCAACTGATCATCGACCATTGCTTTGGCCTCGTACTTCCAAATTCCACCCTTTGAGCGCAGGATATTGACCTTGAGATGCAATTGGTCGCCAGGCCCAACAGGTCGCTTGAAACGGGCCCCATCAATACCAACAAAGTAAAAAACCGAATGCGGATCAGCAGTTTGACCGATTGTTTGAAAAGATAGAATACCAGCTGCTTGCGCGAGCGCTTCAATCATTAGAACACCAGGCATCACAGGTATATGGGGGAAATGTCCCATAAAGAACGCTTCATTAATACTAACGTTCTTGATCGCATGGATTGATTGTCCTGGGACAATCTCAAGAACCCGGTCAACCATGAGCATCGGATATCGGTGCGGCAGGTGCTCCAGGATGCCTCGGATGTCAAGGCTGGCAGGCGTCTTTTCAGACGGATCAATCACTTCATTCACTTGAGGCACTCCCTCGGTGTTGCCCGTTTCCGGCCTCAAGACGCATGAGGCGGGCTCTTAAACTTGGCAATTGCTTGAGAACCGCAGCACTGCGATCGGCTTGCTTTTGCGGCATCTGCGGAAAAACGCCTCCGTAGACACCAGCTTGAAAAATCGATTGTGTGACTAAACTCATCGCGGCAATGACGACATCATCAGCAATGTTCAGATGTCCAAGAATCCCAGCGCCTCCGCCAACCATGACGCGGTGACCTAGCCTCGTACTGCCCGCAATACCAACGCAACCTGCAATGGCGCAGTCTTCACCAATATGAACATTGTGGCCGATCTGAATTTGGTTATCGAGCTTAGAACCGCGACCAATGTTTGTGGGATCCAAGGCTCCACGATCAACACTGCAATGAGCACCTATTTCAACATCAGAGGCAATCTGCACCGAACCAAGCTGATGAATCTTCACCCACTGCCCCTGGCGGGTTCGCGCAAACCCAAAACCATCCGAACCAATCACTGTATTGGCATGAATGAGGACATGAGCGCCGATCGAACAATGGTGTTCGATCACGACGCCTGCACGTAACTCACAGTACGATCCAATGACCGATCCAGGACCGATATGCACACCAGGGCCAAGACGGACATTGTCACCAATCATTGCGCCAGATCC
>JALQWJ010000057.1:0-2596 GCA_023258775.1 Burkholderiaceae bacterium
AACCGCAGCAAGGGCATAGAAGTAATCGAGCCGAAGCTGCAAATCGCTCGTGGTTTGTGATCCAACACTCGCCACTTTGACCCAAACCATCCATGTCATGGCCAGGAGGAAGATAAGCGTGATCGTTGTTGCAATCAGATCAATCAACCGTTGCCGCTCCGAATTGACATGTTCCCAAAGGATGTCAACACAAATATGACTGCCATGATAGGTGGCGACCGCAAATCCCCAAAAAAGCGCGATACCCTGGAGTAGCTTTGATCCGTCAAACCAGTCTGGAATCTGCACGCTGAAGAGGTCTCGCATGACCACATTGCCTGCCGTTAGCAAGGCAATGAGCAAGAGAAAAAGCGCGGCGAGTGCTTCGGTCAGCACAAGGATTCGTTTCATCACTGCCCGGCGCCGCGGCTTTTGAGCTCCTGTCTGAGACTTGCGAGTGCCTGTTGGCCATTGACGCCGACTTTATTGGCTGCCTCAATCCATTGCTGGTTAATTGGCTCAACGGCCTTTTTCCAGGCATCTAATTGTTGAGGTGTGATCTTCACAATGTTGTGCCCTTGCTTTTCAAGCTTGCCCTGGCCAGCATCTTCTTCGTCGCCCCAGGCAGCACCAACCTTGGCTGCCCAATCATTGTTGCAGTGATCATCGATGACTTTTTTCTGAGCAGCAGCGAGTTTGTCGTACCAAGTCTTATTGAGCACCCAGACAAAGTCAGCTGCATACAAACGCATATCGGTATGATTTTTTACTGCTTTGTCGATACCAAAAGAAATAATCGAATTCCAGGGAAAAGTAATCGCATCAGCAACACCTTTTTCGAGTGCATCGCGGGCTTCGGGCGCAGACACCTGCACATTGGTTGCACCTAACAACGACATGGTTTGTGAGACGGTACCGTTGGCCGAACGGATTTTCATGCCTTTGAGTTGACCAGGTTCTGTAATGGGCTTTTTGCTGTGGATGGTACCCACATGAACATGCGCAAAGCAAAACTTCACATCCTTCATCTCACTTACGGCATAAGTGCGATACCACTTATCGAGTGCTGCCGAACCTGGGCCAGGTTTACTGATTAAAAAGGGCAATTCACCGGCCGCAATCATTGGAAATCGGCCCGCCTGATACCCGGGGTTGACCCAAGTCATATCTGCAATACCATCTCTGGCCATATCGTAGTGCGCCGCTGCTTTACCCAATTGCTGAGCGGGGAAAAAAGCAATCTTGATAGACCCGTTGGATGCAGCTTCAACCGATTTAGCCCAGGGCTCAAAACCAGTCTTAGCCAATGCATGCGTACCGGGTAACCAATGTGCAAACTTTAACTCGACTGCTTTATCCTGCGCATTCACATGGCTAACACCGCTACCCAACACAGTAGCAGCAAGGATATGCAATGCGGTCTTAGAAGTTTTTTTCACGGTTTTTTCCTTAGGTTAGTTGGTTATAAAGGCTCAGGCTGTTTTACCCGAGACCGATTCGTCTTGTTTAAGCCAAAGCACGGGCTTAGAACGATAAGTCTTGTTCAGCGTGCCCTCAGGGTCGGCCAGGCTTGCCGCCAATGCAAGTTGGAATTGCTCGATAGCCTGCTGCCAGTCCTTGCCCCCATGAAGAGCAGGCACAACATGGGTTTGCCACAAGCGTTCAAAATTCAATCGACCACGTAATTGGGTGTCGCCGTAGCCTTTAAGGACTTGGGGTAGTCCAGCCAGTACTTCGGCAAATGCTGCTGATTTTGGCAATAAAGCACACATCGATTCCCACCACAATTCAATGCTCACTTTTTCTTGCGAAAAGCGCAAGGACATGCGACGCCACGGACGCAAGCGCGCTAGCGCCCGGAGCATCAAGTAACCCCAGATGCTGCTTGAGCGAATATGCAAGGCCAAATGCCAGGGCTTGCCACGACGCCTTTGTGCCCAGGCAAGCAGCGCCTTTCCAAGCTTTTCGGGAAGTACAGCGGCGATTTCATCAAGACCTGGTTTGAAATGCTCAACCACCCTCAGAATATCGAGCGGCTGAGCATGAGCCTCAACCCGAATTCGTGCAAATCGTTCGGGTCGAGTCTTGAGGTCAGCGACACGGATCACATCTTCGTAACACATCCATAGCGCTAAATGCCTTGCCGCAGTTTCTACCGCTTGAAGACTCGCTTCGCGCTGACACGTTGATGCCACCAATCTCTTGAGTTTCTCAAGGTAATCCTGGGCATAAGCTTCGTCCTGAAAATCGATACAACGCGCCACACCTATCGAAGAAAGTTTGCGCAGCGATGGAGGTAATTCGGCAAGCCGATCAAGCCATAGCGGGCTCATGATCGGTTGTCCTAAATATTGATCGTCGCCAGCATCGGCATTCGGCTTCTCAGCGGTGGATGACAACGACGCTTTCAAAAAGGCAGCATTAAATCCCGACAAGCTTGCGGCAACGCCTTTGCCTGATGCGCTAATAACTTGCTCACAAAGTTCACGCGACCATGGCAGAACCCCTGCACCAGCCAATGCACCAAACATCACTGCTGACACAACGGTTTGATGGGCTTGGGTGAGCGCTGCCATATCAAAGAGCACTGCACGTTGGGCCATGGTCTTGGCGAGAT
>JALQWJ010000057.1:2606-8389 GCA_023258775.1 Burkholderiaceae bacterium
CGTTGTGAATCGAAACGTCCGTCGCCCATGTGCATCTTTTCAAGTGTGGTGTAAACGCGGCTTGTTGACGCAATCAAGCAGGTCTTATCAGGCGTAACGAAGCCGCGCTCCATCATACGTGCGGCTTCAAGCAACTCGCTTGCGACCACCACATCCACTTGGGCAGGCATTGGAGATAATGCAAACACGGGCTGGAGCGATTTTGTTGGCTGCGTAAGAAATTCGATGTAGTAACTCGTAGCACCAGTTCTTTGTGCCACGCCCGGAACCGACGTGGCCTGAACTGCCAAACCTGCTTGCTGAGCACAGCTAACCAGCCAATTTGCCAACACACCACCGCCCTCCCCGCCCAGGGCTGCGACCAAAATTGACCGCAGTGCTTGCTCAGGCTTAGGGCTGTCGTGCCTACCGCGCTGCGCCATCACGCCCTCTGCAATCCATCGATAAACCATCGGTTGATACGATCACAAAGACGATCCCACCAAGTCGGATTTTGGATAATTTCAATTTGATGAAATGAGGGGCACAACACCGCTGCATCGGTGACCTCACCACATAAGCCACATCCCACGCAGGCGTTGGTCACATGCGCCACGGGATGGATTTTGAGCGGATCACGCGAAGCTTTCACCGTCAAAGTCGGACAACCCGACAAGCGGATGCAGGAGTGGTCACCGGTACATGTTTCGTCATCGATACCATACCTGATGCGTAAGGTGCGCAAGCCTTGAGCGAGTTGCCTGGCACGCAAGGGTCGCAAGCGGCGTTGTCGCTCCAGCTGGCACTCCCCCTCGGCCACAATAACTTTGAGTCCTTTGTAGGATGATGTGATCGCTTCCAGCAAAACATCACGAACACTTGACACCTGATAATTGTGCACCGTGCGCAGCCATTTGAGCCCCATACCCTGCAAGGTGCGCTCGATTGTCATCTCGCTTCCAGTAGCGCTACCTCCTTGAGCAACGCGTTTGGCCTCCGAGACCGGCGTAGAGACCGTTTCCTGCGTGCCTGTTGCCGAGGTGTAACCGTTTTTCATAATGACTAAAACACCGTCACCACGATTCAGTAGGGCTGATGACACGCCAGACAAAAGGCCGTTATGCCAGAAACCTCCGTCTCCCATGATGGCCACCGGCCTTTGGGAGGAAAAGTTCTTAACCGCGGCGCTTGAGGCCATGCTCATACCGTAACCCAAAATCGATTGACCAAAAGAAAAAGGCTCAAAGGTAGCAAAGGAATGACAACCTATGTCCGCTGAGATATGAAGCTTTCCCACTTGCCGCTCAACTAACTTAAGCGCAGCAAACACGGGGCGCTCGGGGCAGCCGGTGCAAAAATTAGGTGGCCTTGGCGGCACGCTACCGCCCAATACATCAATCGCCTGCTGACGAACGCGAGCAAGGGTTTGCTCAACAGCCCGTGGCTGTGGACCCAGCAACTGCGGGGCGTGCTCGGACAAGAAACTGACAAGGCCCCTAACCATTAATTCAGCGCTGTATTCCCCGCCCATGCTCAAGTGGCTTTTCCCTGCCAAGTGTGTTCGGCTACCCGTGCGATACAAATGGGTCGCGATGTCCTTTTCGATAAACTCCGGCTGCCCTTCCTCAAGCACCAACACGGCGACTTTCGTTTGGCAAAAGCGAGTGATTTGCTCTGGCACCAAGGGATAGACCACATTAAGCACAAGCAAAGGAATTTGGCTTTGTCCTCCGGCGTCTGCCAGTGCGAGCTGTTGGAGCGCCCGAATCAGCGTGTTGTATAGGCCACCCTGAACCACAAGACCCAAGCTCGAATATGAACCTTCAAAGCACTCGTTGAGGCCTGCTGCCTCGATGTATCGACGAGCGGCCGGCATCCGCACCTCGTACTTGAGCTTTTCTTGCTTAAACGTTGCGGGCGGGTGAGCCAAACGGTCATAACTAAAACTGCTAGCCGTCGATTGCAAATGAACACTCGAAATTTCAGGCGCGCGATTATCCTTAGCGATGAAGCTTCCTTGCAAATGGCAAGTGCGGATACGCAAGCTCATCATGACTGGTGTATTTGAGGCCTCGGACAACTCAAAGGCTTGTTCAACCATCTGAACAATCGTTGGCAAGTTGGGACGTGGATCGATGAGCCAGATCGCAGACTTCATTGCAAAAGCATGAGTCCGCTCCTGAATCACGCTGGCGCCTTCGCCATAGTCCTCACCAACGACAATCAGGGCCCCACCCATCACGCCTGGCGAAGCCAGGTTCGACAGTGCATCTGAAGCCACATTGGTGCCAACAACCGACTTCCAGGTTACTGCACCTCGAACGGGATACATAATCGAAGCAGCCAACATTGCTGCTGCAGACGATTCATTGGTGCAGGCTTCAACATGCACGCCCAACGTACTCAAATAGGGTCTGGCTTGCACCATCACATCAAGCAGGTGAGAAATAGGAGACCCCTGGTAACCCCCAACATAAGTGACGCCTGATTGCAATAAGGCTTTTGTAACAGCCAGTATGCCTTCACCATTGAAAGTCTCACCTGCTGCCAATTGCAGCGCTTTTACTTCTTCGTGAAATGAAACTTCCAAGGCAATCTCTCCATGTAAACCAGCATTCGGCGACAGGTTCAACTGAAAATCCAGGCCAACACCTTACCCGCTAGCCTTTCGGAATTTATCTCGCTCCGAAGCCACAAGCAAATGAATGTTTAGAATTTGACAGAATCGATTTGTTCGACGTCATTTGCTTTTGGGTCATACCCATATAAACACTGCGATCGAAAAATAGGGAAGGATCCGATCATGACACTAGCGCCACCCGAACTTGAGCATGTATGCGATTTAGCGGTGAGCATCTCTGTGCCTGTTGAAATAGGCTTAACACCTGCAGGTGTTCGCAGAATCATACCGATCACCGGTGGCAGGGTTTCTGGCCCTCGTTTGCAAGGAAAAATTCTCGATTGCGGCGCTGACTTTCAGCTCATCCTTGGTGAAGGGACGCAAGCCCATCTTGACGCCCGCTACGTTATCGAGGCTACCGATGGTGCCTTGATTTTTGTACAAAACAGGGCGCTGAGATTCACTTCGCTTGAGAATTCGCAGCGCATCATTCGCGCTGAACCCGTCGATCCTTCAGAAGTGTATTTTCGCTGCCAGCCGCGCTTGGAGAGCGCCTCACCGGCTTGGCGTTGGTTACACGAAAGCCAGTTCATCGGCACTGGTCGCCGCGCAACCGATGGCGTTTTCCTGAGTTTCTATCGTGTTATGTGAGCCGGTCAAATTTCGATAAATCAGCATCGAACATCATGAAAGTCTAGCAATCGCTGGTACGCTCAACAACGCGATCAATGATAGGGAGTCATCATATGCAGATCAAGGCATTAACACCCAGAAAAGCTGTACCAAGTTTAAATGTTTCTGTGCTCGGAGGCAGCCAATTTGATAGCGCATTCCAGGATGCCGAGAAGTTCACCCTCGTGGTTTTTTATCGAGGCTTACATTGCCCAATATGCATCAAATATTTAATCGAACTTGAGGAGCTGGTTCCTGCCTTTAACAGCCGTGGTGTTCAGGTGCTTGCAATAAGCAGCGATAGCGCCGAGCGCGCCGCCCAGATGGCAGAAAAAATTAAGGCAAATCACCTCAAGATTGGCTATGGTCTAAACCTTGCAACTGCGCGTGAATGGGGTCTTTACATCAGCGCCTCCCGCGGCAAAACATCCCTAGGCATTGAAGAGCCAGCGCTATTTAGTGAACCCGGTGTGTATATCATTCGCGCCGATGGCAATTTGTATTACGGTTCGACACAGACGATGCCATTTGCGCGGCCCTCGTTCAAAGATTTGCTAGGCGCAATTGACTTCGCGATTGCCAAAGACTACCCAGCACGCGGCGAATACATGGGCGAACTTTAAGTTCGGTGACCAATCGAATGCGCCTTAAACCTGACAATCACTTAGAAGAAGCCTAAGCGCATGAAGTATTCCAACGAGGTTTAATGATGAAGTATAAAGCGATTGCATTCGATACAGGTGGTACCGTACTCGATTGGCATACAAGTCTTTTTCATGACGTTATGAACGTTGAATCATGGAAAGTACTTGAGTTTGACCGTCACGATTTTGTTAACACATGGCGTCGAAACACCATGAAAGGTATCGTAGGCCAGATGAAACCTAGTTTTCATATGGATGACGTCCACTGGCAAACGCTTCAAGCAACCATCGCTAGCTATAAGCTGCCCGATCTAAGTCCGGAGGCTGCCGATCAGCTCTGGCGTGGGTGGCACCGGTTACGCGCTTGGGAGGATTTTCCAGCAGCACTGAAATTAATGCGCGAGCAACAACCGGTGATTTCATTCACGATGTTGCCATGCTCGCTCGTAATCGATGTGTCGCGTCTGAACGGTATTGTTTGGGACGGTATCATTTCCTGCCAGATGATTGGTGTGTACAAACCCCATCCAGAGGCCTATCAAACGGCTGCAGCCTGGCTCGGCCTGAAGCCCGAGGAGATCTTGATGGTGGCCTGCCACAACTTCGATTTGAATGCGGCTCAAGACGTAGGCTTCAAGACAGCCTTTGTACGTCGACCCGATGAATGGGGCCCGGCGGGCCCACCTGATCCCCTGCCAAACCGCGCCTACGATCATATCGTTGATCGTTTCGACGAGCTTGCAAGCCTAATACTGGATTAAAGCTACAAATTGAGCGAACTGAAGGACTCGCTTTTTAATCGCCTAAGCCGGCGTGTTTACTTTAGGTTGACGATACCCATGGCACAAGGTCTTCCCCATGTGTAGCCACTATCAAGCGGTACGAGAAGCAGAGCGGTTAAAACGCTACTTCGGTACGTCTGATCTACCCGAAGGCGCTCGCTTTGACATTTGGCCAGGCTACAGTGCGCCCTTTTTACGTCGACACCGCTTTGCTGATGTTGGGGATGAAGCCGTGCCCGACAGAGAGGTTTTACTTGGCACTTTTGGCCTTATTCCTCACTGGGCAAAAGATAACAAGATAGCTCGCCAAACTTATAACGCTCGGTCGGAGACGATTGCGAGCAAGCCAAGCTTTCGAGACGCCTGGAAAAAGGTACAACATTGCATCATCCCAGCGGAGAGCATCTTCGAACCTGACTGGCGATCAGGCAAGGCGGTAGCGACGCAGATTAGCCGATCCGACGGGCTACCGATGGGTATTGCTGGGCTTTGGGCATGGTGGAAGTCTCCTCATGGGATAGAACAGCATAGTTTCACCATGATCACTATCAATGCGGAGCAACACCCATTGATGAAACAATTTCACAAAGCTGATGACGAAAAACGGATGGTGGTAATCCTCCCAGAAAACCGCTACGACGATTGGCTTTTTTCAGATCAAACGCATCGAGTCGATTTCCTCCAAGCCTACCCTGCCGATGCTCTGCGTGCAAAAGCAGTCGACCGAAGCCATCACAAGGATGATCGCCTTTTGTAGGCATCGAAACCGCCCTTGGCTTTCCACTCCTCGAAGCCGCCTTGCAGAATCCTTAGATTTTCCCAACCAGCAACTCGAAGCGCAAAGCCCGCTTGGGCCGATAGCGAACCCGTATTGCAATAGACCAAAACCGGTTTATTTTTTGGAATGATATGACGCTTTGCAAGGACTTGTCTCCAATCGATGTTGATGGCACCCGGAATATGACCCTTGGCAAATTGTCCAGCATCCCGCGTATCGATCACAAACATCTTCGGCCACTCCTCCTTTGGGATTTGCTCGGGAAAGATCACCGCACCACCATAGTCAACAAACTCGAGATAGCCCTC
>JALQWJ010000058.1 GCA_023258775.1 Burkholderiaceae bacterium
CTTTGCGCTTGGTCACGCCACACATTACGACTGGCGAATGGCCTGCGAGCTGGCGCTAGCGCAAGTGGAGAGCTGGTTCAAGCAACATCAGCATCATGCCTGTTTTGATGAACAAAGCGGGCTGGATCGCAGCTGGATTGGCTGGCTTTATGTCACACCTGCCTTTGCGACAGAAGCTAAAGCGATCCTAGATCATGTGATCGAGCGCACAGCCATCCGAAACTGGGTTGGCTGCTGCGCAGAAAGCGTGCTTGCTGGCGCTGCCGAATACAATGATGAAGCTGCAATTGCCCTCATGATCGGAACCCTGCCGAGCGCGAGTTTTGAAGTCTTTTCAGGGCGTCGCAAATCGGTCAGGCGCGCTGCATCAAGGCCTGCAAGGCACCCGACGGCTGAGGATGTCTCGACGGTCATACCGGGGGCAATCCATGTGGCAGCAGACAATGGGCCCGCAGCGAGCAAGCCTCAAGCCCTGTTACTTGTTCACGCCGACCCACAACTTAGTGAACTGAGCGAACTTCTCGACGAATTGAGCTCGAGGCACGATGATGCCCAATGCTTTGGCGGTGTATGCAGCGGCTTAGAAGGCGATCTGCCGCAGGTGGCTAATGAAGTGCTTTTAGGCGGACTCTCCGGTCTTGTGTTTACCGCACAGGCTGGCATCAGAAGTGGCTTCAGTCAGGGCTGTCGAGCGATTGGTTCGCGACACCAGATCACACGAGGCGAGCGACATCTTGTTCGCCGTATCGATGATCGGCCTGCCATGGATGTCTTGCTACAAGAGTTAGGCATTGGCCAAGACCAAGAAAACCGCCCGGCAGGATCAAGGGTTCTGGAAGCAATTCCCCAGGACAAATTGCAAGGTGGCTTACTTGTTGAAATCGCAGATCCTCAGCGGTCGGACCAGCCAGGCCATGTTCGTAATCTTTTGGGGATCGATCCCTCGAATGGAACGATCGCGATTGCCGGACAGGCCAAGGCAGGTTGGTCCTTGCGCTTTTGCACGCGCGATCCACAAGCCGCGCGCGCAGATCTCATCGCATGCTGCACCGCCCTTCGCGAATCAATCGAAGAAGCGGGGCAAAAGCTTCTTGCCGTGATTTATATCAGTTGCCTTGCGCGCGGCCAGCATCTCTTCGGTCAGCCAGGACTTGAAGGTCAATGGGTACAACACTACTTGCAAGCGCCGGTGATGATTGGCTTTCAGGCCAATGGCGAGATTCACCAAAACCAGTTACACGGCTACAGCTCGGTCATGCTTGCGATTTGTGATTAGTTGTCGACCGAGTGTTGGGCACGCCACTCGTCAAGCGCTGTGTGAATCCCTGCAAGATCAGAGAAAACTCGCACATCGGGCGGGGGACGCCTTGCCAAGATTGGGCACTGGCCACCAGCCCAAATCGCCACATGCTGCGCAAGCTTAGCCCTTAACTCAGCCAGCCCATCAAGTACATGATTGGGGTTCATGCTTGCTGAAAACGATAAGGCAACAATATCGGCGCGTTGTGCACTAGCCGCCATGGTGATGTCGTAGATTGGTGTTTGGACGCCGAGCGATAAGCACCGACAGCCTTCAAGTGCGAGCATTGCCTCAGCCATCAAGAGCCCCAAGCCGTGGGGTTCTTGGGGGAAGGTCGTGAGCAAAACCCGAGGCGATCGCCCAGGCCCGGGAATATTGCTAATCGCATTACGCAGCACCACTTGCATCGACTCGGTGTAGAGATGCTCTTCGAAAATCTCAAATTGGTTCCTGGCCCAGGCATCACCAACCAGGGCATTCAGTGGCGCGGCAACTTCACGCACAAAACGGTCAAGGCCCAGACGCAATGCAGACTGACTAAGCGCCCGTCTGAGATCTTCAACTTGATGACGCTTAATCAAGGCCATATAACCGGCAAGATCATCACGCATCGGGTGGGTTTCGTCGAGCCTAGGGGTGGATGCCGACCGAATCTGATCAGCGAGCGTCTGCAATTGATCAGGCTTCATTCTCATGATCTTGCCTGGCCTATGCCCTGCGTCCATGAGGCGTCTGATCAAGCGTAAGCGCTCAACCTGTTCCACTGGATAGAGTCGTTCGCCCAAGGCGTCTCTCACGGGGTTGGGAAAGCCATAGCGTCGCTCCCATACCCTTAAAGTGTCTTTCGACAAGCCAGTATCTCGCTCAACGGCAGAGATACTTAACTGAACTCCCGACCCGACTCCCAAAACTTCCGCGCGTTCGTTCATGTGCTGCTGCTTTTTTAATGAGCAAGTCAGATTTTGTCTATGACAAATCTTGACTCGCGTTGAATGTGCTGCCTATTATAGGAGCCACTTTAAACCCTGCCTACTAAATCGATGAACTTTAACGGGTTATTCAAGCATTTCAGAGCGTTGTGCTTTTTGGGACTGGGCACATTCACGCTCTATCCAGCGCTAGAAGCTCATGCAGATCAATGTCCAAAGCTACTCAACCATAGTCTGCCTCGGTTGCAGGATGACGTGCCGCAAAACCTGTGTCAATACTCGGGCAAAGTGGTGTTGATCGTCAACACTGCGAGCAAATGCGGTTTTACCAGCCAATATGAAGGGCTCGAACGGCTCTACGACCGCTATAAGCAAGCGGGGCTTGTCGTCATCGGCTTTCCGTCCGGTGATTTTGGTGGTCAAGAGCTCTCAAGCAACAAGGAAATAGCCGAATTTTGTACTAATACCTTTAACGTTCGATTTCCGATGATCGCTAAAACCTCGGTTCGTGGCAATACGGCCAACCCTGTGTTTGCAGGCTTGATCCGTGAATCAGGTACCACGCCAAAATGGAATTTTTATAAATACTTGCTTGGCAGAGACGGTCGACTTGTGAAGGTTTATAGCAGTATGACCGGACCCGATGACCGCAGTTTCGTCCAGGACATTGAGCGAAGCCTTAAACAAAACCCTTAAGCTTTGAGTCAGCTTTGAGTCAGATGCTTGAGAGCCTGCAAAACCGATCAACACGCAGCAATTCCCCGTGAGTGACAAGTAACCGTCGCCACGCTCCATGAAGGATGCTCTATGAATATTGCGGTAGTAGGATCAGGTATCAGTGGCTTATCGGCTGCATACTCGCTTGCCAAGGACCATCGGGTTGTCTTGTTTGAGGCGGATGCCCGCCTTGGCGGCCACACCAATACCGTTGATATCCAACTCGAAGGGATAACTCAGCCTGTTGATACCGGATTTTTGGTTTATAACGAACGAACCTACCCGGAATTAATCGCTCTCTTTAAGCATCTTAATATTCCGACAGCGGCAACCGATATGTCGTTCTCGGTATCGAGAGGTCCGCACCAAATGGAGTGGTGCGGCTCAAATTTGACTGGCCTTTTCGCGCAAAAGCGTCACCTGGTATCGCCACGATTTTGGGGCATGCTCTATGACATGTTTCGCTTTAATCGGCAGGCAAGCGAGCTTGCGCAAAACATGCTGCAAGCCACCTCGAACAGTTCGCTCGCCTTCGGGCATGCCATGCTCGATCAACCACTCGATTTATTTTTAGAACGCGAGGGTTATGGGGAGGCTTTCGCAGCCGATTACCTTCTGCCGATGGCGGCAGCTATTTGGTCTTGCCCAATGAAACAAATGCGCGAGTTTCCGCTTGGGACCTTTGTGCGTTTTTTTCACAACCACGGCCTGTTGCAAGTCAGCAATCGGCCCCGTTGGTTTACTGTCGACGGCGGCGCAAGGCAGTATGTACAGGCAATCGCCAAGACACTGCCTGACGTCAGGCTAAATACCCCTGTATGGTCTGTCGAGCAAAGGGCGAACGCCGCTGGACAGTTACGTCTTCGAAGTTCCGCAGGCGATGAATGGTTTGACGCCGTGGTGCTTGCTTGCCACGCCGACCAGAGCCTACGCATGCTCCAGCGGCCACGGCCGGCGCAGGCACAGCTACTTGCCTCGGTCCGTTACCAGGATAATCGTGCCTGGTTGCATTGCGACAGTCGTTTGATGCCGCGCTCACGCCAAGCCTGGGCTGCGTGGAACTACCTATCCAAACAGACTCGCAGCGATACCTCTTCGCTCGATCAAACTGCCGTGTCAGTCACCTACTGGCTTAATCGGCTCCAGCCACTTGCGATAAAAACACCTGTCTTCGTGAGCCTCAACCCACTTGACGAACCCAAGCACTCGACCTGCTTTCAGGTAATTGATTATGCTCACCCGGTTTTTGACTTGGCCGCGGTGCGTGCACAACGTCAATTGCCGGCGATTCAAGGCGCAGACGGTGTTTGGCTTGCAGGCGCTTGGACAGGATACGGCTTTCATGAGGACGGCCTCAAGTCAGGGCTCGCAGTTGCCCGTGCGATTGAGCAGACGCCAGGCGCGCTCGCGCTCGCTGCGTAATGCTGCATGAACGAGCCGAGCAAGCTTTAGCGCAAGCGATGTCAGGCGAAAGAAGCGATTGATGAGTTCTGCTCCCAGCGAAGACTTAAGCTGCTTTTTGGGGGAAGTACGGCATCGACGCCTCAGACCCGTTGAGCATCAGTTTACCTATCGCAGTTTTTTCTTTCGAATAAACGCTGGCTTGCTTGACCCTTTGCTCAGTAGCGAGGCTTTGCGGTCAGCGCAAAGCCTGAGCCAAACCGTCACACAAAACGAGGGCCATCGGTCGTCCACCGCGCTTAAAGGCCCAAGTCAGAAGGCCTCGCTTGTGTTCGGCTGCGCTTTGTTTCCGCTTTTTGGCATTAATTGTCGAGCCTTTATCAGCATGCATGCCAAAGATCATGGCAGCCCTTCATCGGAGCTGCCGCTGTCGGCATGGCTTTTGGGTCTTTTGAGCGAACATCAGCTGCCTCGACCAGCGAAAATTAGCTTAGTCGCCTATCCCCGTGTTTTCGGCTATCAGTTCAAGCCGGTCAGCTTTTGGCATTGCGAGGACGAACAAGGCAAATGTCTGGCAATCGTTGCCGAAGTACACAATACGTTTTCAGGTCGCCACGCATACCTACTCAGCCCCAAATCAGTGCTCGCAGGTGAGGCAAAGACATTAAAAAATGGTCAGACACTGCAAACAGAGAAGCGCTTTGTCGTTTCACCCTTTTGCACGATATCAGGGTCATACCGATTCCGATTTTTTAACGATGAAAGCCATAGCCTGTCTCGCATCGAGTATGTCGACGATCAGGGCTTATTGTTAATAACATCGCTTCGGGGTGAACGTATCAGCTTATCAAGCCGAACGCTCATTAAGCTGACACTGGCAATTCCCTGGCAGAGCTTATTGGTGGTTCTACGAATCCATTGGCAAGCGCTCAAGCTCTTGCTAAAAAAAGTGCCCTTTTACGGTGCCCAACAAACACCGCCTCCGCCTCAATCCCTCCCAAGCCAAGGAACATGAGTACCGAACAACATTACACCGTACTGCCGACGGCATTGCATCAGCCTTCCCGGCCGATCGCCAAAACTGCGTTGCCTGCAAGAAGCCAGACGCTTGGGCTAGACCTTCAAACGCAACACCACGACGGTCCACTCAAGCAAGCGAGTCCTCCAAAAAGCAAATCCCTCAAAGCGCCTTACAAGGCAGTGATCGGCCTTGCCTTGCTGCGAAGAGCAAAACGCGGCTATCTGATTCTGATTGACCCCAATGGTCATGAGCATCGCTTTGGCGATGTCAACGCGGGTGGATCAAGCCAGCGCATCGATACACCAGCACTCTGGATTCTTAACGACTGGTCTGTCTTTGAACGTGCGCTAAGCAGAGGCGACGTGGGATTTGGCGAGTGCTGGATGGAAGGCCTGTGGGACAGTCCAGATCCGACTGCGGTGCTTCGTTTCATGCTGCAAAACCGGGCATCCTTAGACCAGGGCATTTATGGCACCTGGTTTGGACAATGGCTCGACCGACTACGCCATTACCTCAGACGCAATAGCAAAAGCGGTTCGCGGCGAAACATCCAGGCTCATTACGACCTGGGCAATGATTTTTACAGACTCTGGCTCGACCCGAGCATGACTTATTCAAGCGCACTTCGCGATCAGAAAGAAAGCAAAGGCACATGCTCAACAGCCTCGCTCGGGATGGCAGTTACTTCAAAAGGCATTGGCCCAAACCACGCTCAAGCCCCCTTTGAACAAATACAGCGTCGATTAACCATGCCCGAGGATAGCCTTGGGCAAGACTTAGATCCACTTGAACAAGGCCAGCACCGCAAGTACGAAAGAATTCTTGACGAACTCCAACTTAATCCAGGCGCTAGCCTGCTTGAGATCGGCTGTGGTTGGGGCGGATTCGCCTTGCATGCTCGTCGACGCGGCCTTCATCTGAAATGTCTCACGCTTTCTGCTGAGCAGTTGAGCTACGCGCAAAGCATGCACCGGCTCGCATCAAGCCAACATGGGCCCGATTTAGGCAGGGTAGAGTTTTGCCTGCAAGACTACCGGGATGAACAGGGTCGCTACGACGGCATCGTATCGATCGAAATGTTTGAAGCCGTTGGCGAAGCCTACTGGGATAGCTATTTTCAACAATTACGCGCTGCGCTGAAACCAGGCGGCAAAGCTGTCATTCAAAGCATTACGATTGATGAGCAATATTTTGAACGTTATCGTGCAAGCACGGACTTTATTCAGCAGTATATTTTCCCTGGCGGCATGCTACCTTCATCGCAACGGCTTATTGCGCTGGCAAAAACACATGGTTTGCAACTTTGTAACACCTTAAGTTTCGGGCAGGACTATGCATGGACCCTGGCCCGCTGGCATGAACGATTCTTATCGGTCGATGAACAAGTACGAAAGCTTGGCTACGATGAGCGCTTTATTCGCATGTGGCGCTTTTACCTTGCCTACTGCGAAGCTGGTTTTGCCGAGGGTGCAACCGATGTCGTGCAATTCAGTTTTGTTCGCCTTTAAGGCCATTGGGATCGAAAGCATGCGATCGGATACCCGATCTTAGCCCATCGCAGCAAAAGCTAAATCGATGAATACAAACTGTATCGTTAAGCGGAGAAACGCACTAAAACTTAGCCTGCCGCTCGCTTTAATTGCTTGCAAGCTGCCCCTAGTAAGCTGGGCCCATATGAGCGGACGAGATGATGGCTGGCTAAAGACAAGCGGTCGTGAATCGTGGGAAGAAGGCTGGCCAATCAACCAGAGCCTGAAATGGTTTCAGGATCAACAACTCAATTATCGGCTGCGAGGCCAGGCGAATATGCGTTGGTTCGGTCTGCTTTTGTATGAGGCCCGATTATGGGCGCCTGATACCTTCGACAGCAAAACTTGGGCCGATCAGCGCTTTGCGCTTGAGCTAATTTACGCGCGCGACTTTGAAGGGGCAAGAATTGCGCAAGCTTCACTCGAACTGATGCAGGCGCTCCAGGGAAAGCTCGCCGAACGCGATCGCCAGTGGTTAGCCTGGATGCAGCAAAGCTTTCCCAATATCCAAGCCAAAGATCGCCTGCTTGGTCTTTACCGAGGCAGCCAGGGCGGCTGCCGCTTTATTCACAACTTACAGCATCGAGGCGATATTGACGATCTAGCCTTTGCCAAGGCCTTTTTCGGCATCTGGCTCGATCCGCGAACCACAGAGCCTGCACTTCGCCGAAGCCTAATTGGTGAGCGCTGATGAAAGACATGCTTTGGCGATATGCGAGCATGCGCTTGCCGCTTGCCATACTCGAACTACCGCTTTATGTTTTACTACCCAAACTTTTTAGCGAACTTCTACCACTCAGCCTTGTTGGTTTGATGCTGCTGGCAGCTCGCGGTCTTGATGCGCTAGCCGATCCCTGGTTGGGTCGGCGATGGGATTTGCAAAGCAGCGTTGCAGGTAGACAGTTGCGTCAACGAGCCTGGTGGGCACTTGCCAAGGCGTGTGCTGTGTTCACAGTTGGCTTTATGCTTTTGCTGTGGTGGTCTTCGCTTGCAAAAGCCTATGGGATTGGGAGCCTCTGGAGCGCGACCGTCCTTGCCATTGGCTCGGTTGGCACTTATCTGGCGTATTCACAGTGCAGCATTATTTATCAGAGTTGGGGTGCAGCACTGGCTCGTAGTGATCGAGCGCGAAGCCGCTATGCACTGAGTCGGGAAGCGGCAGGCCTAATTGGCGTGATGGCTGTATCGGTTTTTGTACAGGCGCAGTCTTCGTTTGAGAAGATCGCTATAAGCGGCTTATTAATTGTTTTTACCTTGCTCGCGCTTGCACTTTTTCGCGGCTTGGCTTACCCAACACATAGACTCGAGCAACGCGAACCGGCATGCGTCTTCAATGCCCGTTCGCTCTGGGAAGCTCGCCCGATGCGTCATTTGTTTATTTGCTTCATGTTGAGTGCGATAGCAGCAGCGATTCCAGCAACGTTGGTCTTATTTTTCGTAGAGCGGGTTTTGGAGATGCCGCAAGCTGCACCAT
>JALQWJ010000059.1 GCA_023258775.1 Burkholderiaceae bacterium
TCTACAAGGTTTTAAATCTTCTATAACACCGACCGATACATATTTGATATCACAACAAAAGCATATCAGCGAGGCGCTTACAGCGATCACCTCCGGTCAACGCATGATTGTTCCAGCGCATGATGAAGCGCCTATGCAAGGCAACATGATGGCTGTGCAAACAACAGCCCACCGAGCAGGTGAAGGCTATGTCATCAATGGCCACAAAATATTAGTATGTGCAGGTGCACTGGCTGATCAATGGCTACTATCTGCGAAGATGGGACATGCCGAAGACGCTCCCCTAGGGGTATTCTTGTTTGGATCGGAAGTTCCTGGCGTACAGCTTCGCAGCTATCCTGGTATGGATTCACGCTGGTATGCTGATTTGAGCTTGCGCGACTGCTGGCTACCTTCGAGCGCCTTATTGAACGAGGACGCGGCTGCGGCAATCCGCCAAACACAGGCAATGCGATTGATGGTTTGGTGCGCCGATGCTCAGGGATGTATGCAAACACTGGTTAACCAAACCAAGCAGTACCTTCAAACCCGAAAGCAATTCGGTCAAGCGATTGGAAGGTTCCAAGCCTTACAACATCGCGCTGTTGATATGTTCATTCATAGCGAACAATCCTACTCCATGCTTATTCGGGCAGCCGACGCTTGCGAACGTTTGAAGAATCAGCTTAATTCCCAGGAAGATCTTACTTCCTGCGATCACGCGCTTGCAGCCTCAAGGCTTTTGATCGGTATTGCAGCTCGTAGCGTTTCACAGGAGGCGGTCCAGTTGCATGGCGGAATGGGGGTTACCGATGAGCTTAGCGTGGGCCACTTCTTTAGACGTCTGACAGCATTTGAGCTCCGCCTTGGTGATACTGATTATCACAACCTGGCAATGGCCAAACTTTTGCGATAAGTTAAGGGCAGATTGTTGTAATAGCTCCAATAAATGATGGCATTCGGATAAGAACTGGGCGGCTTAAATGGACGTGCCGCGCTAATGCCGGTAACCTTAGAGGTACCTCAACTACCGGCTTTTCGTGATGGAAATCTTCGCCGTCGCCTTTTTGATTTTTTTGAACGGACTCTTTGCTATGTCAGAAATGGCACTGGTGTCCTCCCGAAAAGCCCGGTTACAAAAATTAGTTGATGAAGGCGATACAGCAGCAGCCGCGGCACTGGCACTAAACAGCGAGCCAACAAGGTTTTTGTCCACCATTCAGATTGGTATTACCTCGGTGGGAGTTCTATCGGGGATTGTTGGCGAGGCAACGCTGGCAAGGCCACTTGCCGCTGGTTTTCGCCAACTCGGAATGGCCAATGATGTATCGCAATGGATTGCAACAGGCCTTGTGGTCGTCATCATTACTTTTTTATCGATCGTCTTTGGCGAATTGGTCCCTAAACGACTCGCTCAAGGCAATCCTGAAACCATTGCCCGGATTGTTGCAGCGCCGATGCAGTTATTAGCACTGTTAGTGCGGCCATTTGTGAGTTTGCTCACTGCAACGACGGAACTTGTGCTTGCGATGTTTCCGCGGCGAGTTCAAGAGCAACCCTCGGTTACTGAGGAGGAAATCGAAGCGCTGCTCGAAGAGGGTTCAGATGCAGGTGTAATCGAAGCCCAGGAGCACCAAATGGTGCGCAATGTATTCAGGCTTGATGATCGACAAATCACATCGCTAATGGTGCCGCGATCAGAGATTGTTGCTCTTGATGCCGAGTTACCCACTGAAGACAATCTTGCGGTGATTGCCGCCTCGGATCATTCGCGGTTTCCTGTGCTGCGCGGCGATAGCCGTGACATTGTCGGTATTGTTTCTGCGAAGCATTTGCTCAATCAATTATTGCGCAAAGAACCGGCTGACATCCAACGGGCGATGCAATCAGCCGTTTTCGTTCCTGAAACACTGACTGGAATGGAATTGCTTGAGAACTTCCGGGCGAGCTCGACCTCCATGGTCGTGGTGATGGACGAGTACGGACAACCCCAGGGGATTGTGACCGAACAAGATGTTTTTGAAGCGATTGCAGGTGAGTTCAAACCTCGTCATGCCGACGATGCCTGGTCGATTAAGCGCGACGACGGGTCATGGCTTCTCGACGGTTTGATTCCAATTCCTGAACTTAAGGACTTGCTTGGACTCAATGAGGTACCTGAAGAAGATAAGGGCCGCTACCACACCCTTGCGGGCATGCTTATGCTCTTGCTCGGCAGATTACCCCGTACCGCTGACCAAGTTGATTGGGAGCAATGGCGCTTTGAGGTAGTCGATCTGGATGGTCATCGGATCGATAAAGTTATCGCCAAACGAATGACGGAGCCAGGTGATGCAGACGCGTAGTCTGGGTCGTATGAGCGAAAGCCTCAGAACTTATTAAGAGCGATCCCAAAGGTTCGGAACCCAGGCTGAGTTGTAACCCGATACAAAATCTTTTTTCAGACTTGCGAAAGCTGCCGACGTTTCAGGTGGCAAAAATACATGCCGCCTGACTGCACCGATGTTTGCGCCGTAAATATGAATGCTGATCGACGGTTCCTGAGCCATCGCATTGGCGACCGTGTGGACGTCGCCGATGCATGGCGAAACCGCTTCGATGTCGCCGCGCTCTAAGCGATGTGGGACACCATGGGGTCGCATAAGACCCGTGTCGTCAGCAGCGTAGGACTGACAAAGCTCAGCACCCCGCAAGACACCGACCAAACCCCAAACCGTATGGTCATGAATCGGTGTCTTCTGGCCCATACCCCACACAAAGCTGACCACCGAAAAACGCTCAAGTGGATCGCAATGCAATAAGTACTGACGATAAAACTGAGGATGGGGCTGGGCGCAAGAAGCTGGCAGCCAGTTATCGTCGGCGATTAGCGTTTGCAACAAGGGTTTGACCCCTTGTAACAGGGTGGCTTCTACGTCTGTCTTGTCAACGAGACGGGTGACCTCCTGGACGAAGTCACGCAGTGGCTGGAGCGCTTTCGAGTTCAACGCTGCAAGATAAAGCTACGCTTAGCAAATTACTTCCGCTTGACCTTTTCGAGCATCTTGAAAACCGACTTGCTCGCGCGAGAAAACTGGCGTTTGAGCAACTTGGGTAATGCGCGGCGCTCGAGTGTGTTGCGACGAGTGCGTGAACGTTCAGCCATGATAAACCTCGTAAAAACTTAAGTAAAAGTCGTTAAGTATAACAAGCGATACAGAGCAATCAGCGAGAACCTCCTGCTTTACACCACTACCCTGGCTCTTTGGGTGAATGATGGGCTATCCAATGTCTTGCGATTGCGTCCCGGCGACAAATCCATACCCGATCATGCGCTTGAACATAATCAAGAAATCGTTGCAGCGCTTTTAAGCGTCCTGGTCGGCCAAGCAAACGGCAATGCATGCCGACCGACATCATTCTCGGACACTCCTCGCCTTCGGCATAAAGCACATCAAAGCTATCTTTTAAATAGCTAAAGAAGTGTTCGGCGGTATTGAATCCCTGTGGCGTTGCAAAACGCATATCGTTAGCGTCAAGGGTGTAGGGCACGATGAGATGTGATCGTAGCGAACCATCCCCGCATAAAACCTGCGTAAAAAACGGTAAATCATCGCCATAGTAATCGCTGTCGTACAGAAAACCTCCTTGCTCGACCACAAGACGTCTTGTGTTTGGCGAATCGCGGCCGGTATACCAACCCACGGGTAAGGCTCCAGTCAGCGATTGCTGTATAGCGAGCGCCCTTTGCATATGCGCACGCTCACTTGCCTCGTCCATGGCCTGATAGTGAATCCAGCGCCAGCCATGACAGGCAATTTCGTGACCAAGCTCGCAAAACGCTTGTGTCAACTCGGGATGCCGTTGCAAGGCCATGGCTACTGCAAAGACCGTCAAAGGAAGCTTACGGCGTTCAAACTCCTTGAGAATCCTCCACACGCCAACCCTTGAGCCATACTCATAAATCGAGTCCATGCTCATATGACGGTCGGGATAAGCTGCAGCACCGACGATTTCAGAGAGAAATTGCTCTGAACTTGGGTCGCCGTGTAAAACGTGATTTTCCCCACCTTCTTCGTAATTGAGTACGAATTGCAAGGCAATCTTGGCCCTTCCTGGCCAGTTTGCCTGCGGTGGCTTGCGACCATACCCGATCAAATCTCTGGGGTAGTGCCCAAGCGAATCAGATGGCATTGATCCTGTCGGTGGTATGGGGCTCGATTTCATGAAGTTGGGCTCCGTATCATTAAACAATCGTGATGCTTGAGACAATATGGCTTAAATCACTGGAGTTTGATCATATGACGATTCATCATCGCCTGGACTACCGTTCCTTTGGCTGGACGATTCACCAAGTAGCGCTTTGCTTTGATCTGGACGCCGAGTCAACCCTAGTCCATAGTCGTATGCAGCTATCGCGTAAGTGCGAAAGTTCGCTACAAAGTAATAAGCACGCAGATTTCAGTGCGATCAGCAATGATAAAAACAAACTCGTACTTGATGGCGAAGATCTAGAACTTGAATCGATTCTGGTTGACGGTCAACAACTTGATCCACATCGATATCATATTAAGAATGATCAATTAACCATTGAGAACCTCCCAGACCACTTTCATCTTGAAACGCTCGTTCGAATCAAGCCTGCAGAAAATACTTCGTTATCTGGTTTGTATCAATCAGGACAAAATCTCCTCACGCAGTGCGAAGCGCAGGGCTTTCGCCGAATTAGCTTTTTCCCGGATCGTCCTGATGTGATGACACGCTATTCGGTGCGCCTGCGTGCCGACCCGAAGCGCTATCCGGTTCTGTTAGCCAATGGCAACTGTCTTTCAAGCACGATGCTCGATGACGGCAGGCTTGAAACACGATGGGAGGACCCTTTTCCCAAACCCAGCTACTTGTTTGCCATTGTTGCCGGGACGCTCGTTGCCAATGAAGCAATGATCAAGACTGCAAGCGGCAAGAATGCCTTATTGCAGGTCTGGGTGGAGCCCGGCAATGAGGACAAAACTGATTGGTGCATGGCTTCGCTGCAGCGGGCGCTTCGTTGGGATGAAGCGCGTTTTGGACTCGAATTAGATCTTGAGCGCTTCATGATTGTTGCCACCGAGGACTTCAATATGGGGGCGATGGAGAACAAGGGACTCAACATCTTCAATACCAAGTATGTGTTTGCCCACCCAAGAATGGCAACCGATGCCGATTTTGCTGCGGTTGAATCGGTCGTCGGTCATGAGTACTTTCATAACTGGACGGGTAATCGGATTACCTGCAGAGATTGGTTTCAACTCACCCTCAAGGAGGGTTTGACGGTTTTTAGGGATCAGGAGTTTTCAGCTGACTTGGCAGCTGAGGCAAACGCGGGCCTTGGCGAGGCGGCCTTAAGAAGCGCAAGGGCAGTGCAGCGGATTGCTCAGATCCGTACCTTAAAAGCCTTGCAGTTCCCCGAGGATGCAGGCCCGATGGCTCATGCGATTCGACCCGATACCTATAGCGCGATCGATAACTTTTATACGATGACCGTCTATGAAAAAGGTGCTGAAGTCGTCAGAATGCTGCAAACGATCTTAACGCCCCAAGGGTTCAGGCGAGGCATGGATCGCTATATCAACATGTACGATGGCCAAGCGGTCACTTGTGATGATTTTCTGGATGCAATGTCACTGGCTAATCAACGATCGCTCGATTCGTTTCGCAGCTGGTATAGCACCCCTGGGACGCCGATCCTGGTCTGTAATCAGCGCTGCGAGGGCGAAGATTTAATCTTGCGCATCCAACAACAGCCGCCTCAACTTCGCAGTCCTCAGGTGGTTTCAGCGACTCAACCTTTACTGATTCCGGTGCTGATTGGTTTTGATGAGGAGCTTGATACTGAGCTGTGGGAGATCGATCAATGGGATCAGGAACGGCGTTTTAGCGGCAGAGCTGGTGCCGCACCCTCCTTGATTAGAGGTTTTTCTGCCCCAGTCATTCTTCATGATGACTTGAGCGTTGAACAAATCGCCAGGCTTGCAAGTTGTGATGGCGACCCCGTTAACCGCTGGATGATGATGCAACGCCTGATGAGTGCTGCAATCCTTGGTCTTGGCAGTGAAGCACCTGTGATTGAGGCACTCGCGATCGTCTTAAACGATAAGACGCTCGATCCTGCGTTTGCGGCACTGATGCTGAGCTTCCCGCCAGAACTCGAACTGGCTCAGGCGGTTCCCTTACTCGACCCCCAAGCACTTAGGCTCCAGCGCAACCGCCTGATTGGGCGGTGTGCCAAGGCACTCAAGGGCTTGCTTGCAAACACCGTGCGAGCGCTTAGACTCGCAGAGGTATCACGGACCTACGAACCCAATCATCGACAGGCTGGAGAGCGCGCCTTAAGCAACGCTGCGCTTTTGCTTTGGTCATTCGATGATTCTCCCGAGTCGCAGTCCGAGGTGATTGCTGTGGCGCAGTCTCAATGTAGCCCGCAAGCGCACATGACCGATCGAGCTGCGGGTATGACTGTCTTGATGCGGCAGATCAAGCCGATCCGTGATCGAGCGCTCGAATCCTTTGAAGAGCAGTTCAAGGATGAGGCACTCGCGATGGATCGATGGCTGATGATGCAAGCGACTAGACAACGCCTGGAGGGAGAGCCGCCTGTGTTGGACGATTTGATCGCACTGTGCGAACACAACTGTTTTTCGATGCGTAACCCCAACAAAGTTCGAGCCCTAATTTCTAGTTTTTGTCATTCCAATCTTGCTGAGTTTCATGAACCAACGGGTACGTCGTATGCCTGGTTTGAAAAGCAATTTCTCGCACTCGATGCAATCAACCCGCAGGTTGCGGCACGATTAGGACGTGCGATGGATCGGTGGCCAACGCTGATCGAACCAACGCGAAGCCTTGCCCAAGCCTGCCTTGAGCGACTGCGAGCCCACCAACCCTTATCGCCTGATAGCGCGGAAATCATCTCGCGTTCGTTGGAAAATCAGGCTTGAGCGTATGCATGCGACGGGTTGGCATGTCAGGTTCGAGCCTGCGAAGCGTATGCATGCGACAGGTTGGCGCGTCAGGCGCGGTCTTCCGAAAAGCTTGCCTGATCGCCCAGCGTGATCGCTTAAGCTAAGCCATGTCCTTACTTCACCACCACATCACGAGCCAAAGATGAATCCAGGCCAAACTCAACATTCGACCGTAAGTATTAGTCTTACCCAGTATTTGATTCAAAAGCAGCGTGAGAGCGCAGCACGTAGAGCCGCATCAAGCGATAACTCATCGACGGCAGTGTCCGGCGAATCGAACCTGTGCAGCGACGCTACCGTCTCTGAGCAATCGAGCAGCAAGAGAAACTCGAAGCCCTGCAGGGATTTGACGGTTACGAGCGAGTTAAGGCTCTTGCTTGAAGTCGTTGCCCGTGCCTGCAAAAGGATAAGCTATGCCGTTGGCAAAGGTGCTCTGGCTGGTCATCTTGGTGACGCAGGCAATACCAATATTCAGGGCGAGGTGCAGAAAAAATTGGACGTCATTGCCAATGATGTCTTGTTAGAAGCCAATGCCTGGGGGGGGCATTTGGCGGCGATGGCCTCCGAGGAAATGGACGAGCCATACCCCATTCCAGACCGCTACCCGAAAGGTGAGTATTTACTGCTCTTTGACCCACTCGATGGCTCATCCAATATCGATGTGAATGTTTCGATTGGGACCATTTTTTCGGTCTTGCGCATGCCAGAAGTTGGTGCCGAACCCAAGGCACGTCACTTTCTGCAGTCAGGACGTCAACAGCTTGCAGCCGGCTATGCGGTTTATGGTCCTTCAACACTGCTCGTACTTACCGTTGGCGATGGGGTTGCCTGCTTTACACTTGATCGAGAGACTGGAAGTTGGTGGCTCACTCAGGACAGGATGCAGGTTCCTAAGCAAACACGCGAGTTTGCAATCAACGCGTCGAATTCACGCCATTGGGAAACCCCTGTCAAACGTTATATCGACGAGCTACTTGCGGGAAAATCGGGCCCGCGCGGTACTGACTTCAACATGCGATGGGTCGCTTCAATGGTGGCTGATGTGCATCGCATCATGACACGCGGCGGCATCTTCATGTATCCGCGCGATGCGCGCGATCCGTCAAAACCAGGCCGATTGAGGTTGATGTACGAGGCAAATCCAATGGCACTGTTAATTGAAGAAGCTGGCGGTGCGGCAAGCACTGGCTTGGGTCCGATTTTGGATGTCTGCCCTGAGGATTTGCACCAGAGGGTTCCAGTGAT
>JALQWJ010000005.1 GCA_023258775.1 Burkholderiaceae bacterium
GACTCGATGATTGCAAAACTGATTGTCTCGATTCCTTGTGCGTCGGGCGATGCGGATTGGGATAGGCTACTTTCGAAAACACGTTCTGCACTTTCAGATGTTGAGATTGAGGGATTGAAGACGAACATCCATTGGGTCGTGGTCGTCTTAACTGAGCTTCTATCAAAAAAGGAAACAAATCCTTGGGTTGATTTGACGACGCAATGGTTTGATGAATGGCTCACGGTTCAATTTTCTGATACGCGAGCTTCAGTGCCAAAACACAGTCGACAAGGCCCCGGGACCAAACAAAAAGAAGATGAAAAATCAATCGAACTGAGCGAGCAGATCCAGCGAGAACCTAGGCAGGTTCAGCTAGAACCTAGGCAGATCCAGCAAGAAACCAGGCAGATTCAGGGAATTTATGCGCCGACAGACGGATTAGTTCTAGAACTTATACATTCAGGACTAAGGGTTCGTAAAGGAACTGAGATTGGCTTGATTGAATCAATGAAAATGCATCATGCGCTGGAGGCTGCGCTCCCGTTACAAGTAATCACATGGCATGTTGAAACCGGATCGCAAGTGCGCGAAGGACAGAAGATCGGTGAGGCGCTAGCAGTCGAATCACGGAGTTGCGTGCTGGACGACTCGCTTTCAATTGCCAATGATTCACAAAGCAATGAAGGGAAGCATCATCGAAATGCCAGCGACCAAAGCCAGCGAACCGAAGCGCTAAATGAAAAAGGAATCCCTACAAAAACAGAAACAGAAACAGAAGCAGAAGCAGAAGCAGAAAAAGAAAAAGAAACAGAAACAGAAACAGCGCGAGAAGCAGGCTTGATGAATGATGTTTTGGAACATCCCAGAGTCAGTGAGTGGCGATACCGTGAAGCCATGACTCTTGATGCAGCCCGCGCGGATGCAGTCACAAAGCGCCATGCCAGTGGTATGCAGACGGCTCGAGAAAATCTTGCGCAGCTACTCGATGTTGGCAGTTTGCGTGAGATCGGGTCTTTGGTAGTCGCTGCCCAGCGCAAGCGACGCAGTCTTGAAGATCTCATTCAAAACACGCCTGCCGACGGGGTAATTACGGGCATTGGAACAATTCATAGCGATCGATTTCCAAAACATTGTCATGTCGCTGTTATTGCATACGATTACACGGTACTCGCCGGGACGCAGGGAAAGCTCAATCACGATAAGCAAGATCGTCTTATTGATATATGTTCTAGATCTAATATTCCATTGGTTTTGCTTGCTGAAGGCGGCGGAGGAAGACCAGGAGATGTAGATGTTATTACCGCAGGATCGCTTCATATCAAGACCTTTTCGCGGTTTGCAGGTCTGAGTGGCAGAGTACCTCTCGTCGGTGTCGTTGCCGGAAGATGCTTTGCGGGTAACGCGGTACTCCTTGGTTGCTGCGACGTCATCATCGCGACTAGCCAAAGCAATATTGGTATGGCTGGGCCAGCGATGATCGAAGGCGGGGGATTGGGGCGTTTTTCGCCCGAGGCTATCGGACCAAGTGATGTTCAGCAGGCAAATGGTGTGATCGACGTCATCGCCAATGACGAACGTGACGCGATTTCCTTGGCTAAGCGCTATCTCAGTTATTTCCAAGGCATCGATAAACATTGGCATTGCCCGAATCCGCAGGGACTCGCAAGTGCCCTGCCTCTTGACCGCTTGCGGGTCTACGACATGCATCAAGTTATCGAAGGATTAGTCGATGTCGACAGTAGCCTTGAGTTAAGGCCCAATTTTGCGCCAAACATCATCACGATGCTTGCCCGAATTGAAGGTCGGCCCTTCGGCCTGTTAGCAAATAATCCAATGAAGCTTGGCGGTGCGATCGACGCAAATGCTGCAGACAAAGCGGCACGATTTGTTCAGTTATGCAGTGCACACGGGTTGGCGATCGTTTCACTCATTGATACGCCCGGTAACATGGTGGGTCCACAGGCCGAGGAGCAGGCTTTAGTACGCCATTGTTGCCGGCTTTTTCTTGCTGGCGCAAAGGTCAGGGTTCCTTGGATTTCATTGGTTATCCGGAAAGCCTATGGCTTGGGTGCAATGGCAATGGCAGGAGGTAGCCTCCACGACAGCCTTCTTTCGATTGCCTGGCCTCAGGCTGAGTTTGGCGGCATGGGGCTTGAAGGAGCAGTGAGGCTTGGGTTTAAGAAGGAGCTTAAGGCGATTCAGGATGAAGGTGAACGAGACTTGCTATTCCAAGCTCGCCTCAATGAGTTGATGGAACATGGCAAAGCGGTTTCTGCGGCTATGCTGTTTGAGATTGATGCGGTGATTGACCCTGTAAAGTCACGAGCGTGGCTGATAAGTGCTTTGGAAATTGCCTTAACAAATAGCCAGCTTAGCGCCAAGCCTAGCTGGGTCATCGACCGGGAGGGCCCAAATGGTCGGTTTGTGGATGCGTGGTGAGGCGGCAGGATGAGTCGATGAGGCGGCAGGATGAGTCGGTAAGGCGGCAGGATGAGTCGGTGAGGCGGCACGATGAGTCGATGAGGCCGCTCGATGGGCAATGCGTACGGTCAGATTGATTGGTGAGCTCGGCCCAATGAATCCTGGGCGCTCGCTTAGGCATCCAATGGCAAGTGGGGAGGATCAGCAATCACTCGCGAAAAGGAAGCCCAAAAGGCAATCGATGATGAGCAGTGATGACCCATCAGTGGCGTGCTAGAGTGAAGTGAAGTCATGATGAAGTGTTGAATCTTAAAAACCAATGAAACCAACCAGCGAATCTTTCCCTGCTGAGCATCAGTCGACGATGATCGATCACCAGGTTCCCAAGCAATCGGCACTCGCCGGCATGAAGGTGCTTGACTTATCCAGGGTTCTTGCCGGACCACTTTGCGCCCAAATACTTGGTGACCTTGGCGCAGAGGTCTTAAAGGTCGAATCGCCTGTAGGCGATGAAACCCGCAAGCTTGGCAAAAAAGGGGTCGAAGGCAGCGCACCCTACTTTATGGGCCTTAATCGCAACAAGCGAAATATCGTTCTCGATTTTGAAAAGCCTGAAGACCGTGCACACTTAGATGCCCTAATCCTCGAATCCGACGTTGTCATTGAAAATTTCTTACAGGGTGCGATGGCCCGATGGGGTTTTGACTATGAGAGCGTACTTGCTCCTCGTCAACCTCAATTGATCTACGCGAATATCTCGGGATTTGGTTGGTCGGGTCCTCTTAGCGGACTCCCAGGCTATGACGCGGTGGCTCAAGCGCTAAGTGGTCTTATGTCGATTAACGGCCACGATGAGACAGGACCAACGCGAGTCGGTGTTCCAATTTGTGATATCACGACTGGTCTTTATGCGTCCATCGGGATCCTAGCCGCCTGGTCATACCGGCATGCGACAGGCCTTGGACAACGTGTTGATGCAAACCTATATGCCAGTGGTCTGAGCTTAATGCATCCCCATGCGGCAAATTGGTGGATGCAGTCCATTAACCCAGGCTTATCCGGCAATGCTCACCCCAACATTGCACCTTATGAAATATTCGAGATCGCCGGGGAGAGGATGTTTTTGGGTGTTGTCAACGATGGGCAGTTTGCGCGGCTTTGCCGCTTTCTGGGCTTGGATGCGATGGTTGACGATCCGCGTTTTCTCAACCCTTCTCAGCGCGTGTTGCATCGCGAAGTCCTTCATCAATTGATCAAAGATGCGATGACAGCGAGATGGCACCCACTTTTTTGGCGAGAGTTAATGCTAGCTGGTGTTCCTGCTGGAATGGTGCATTCCATCCCCCAAGCATTTTCCGCCGAACAGACCAAAGCCCTCGGCTTAGTACCTCGCGCCGGATTTTATGGCACGCCCTTCCCTGTTGCGCTTTCAAGAACACCCGGCAGCGAGCGAATTGCTGCACCATCACTTCCACACGCTAATCCTGAGAACAAATCATGAAATCCATCAATGACTTGATTACACCAATCGGGGATGGTTGTCGGCTGGCTATCGGCAAGGAAGAAACCGGTGCATCGATCGCTGCAACACTTGCATTGATTGCCAAGCGGGTTAGACGCCTTCATTTGATTTGCCTACCGGTATCTGGTTTACAAGCAGATTTGCTGATCGGCGCAGGTTGCGTTGACACGATTGAAACCTCGGCCGTAAGCCTTGGCGAAGCAGGACCCGCACCAAGATTCACTGCCGCAGTTCGAGAAGGTTCCATTCGATTGATCGATGGGACCTGTCCAGCGATTTACGCCGGGTTTCAAGCGAGTCAGAAGGGAATCCCCTTTATACCGTTAAGGGGCATCCTTGACAGCGACTTAATGAAGCATCGCGATAGTTGGAAAATGATCGACAACCCCTTCAACAGCGGCGATCGGATCGTTGCAGTTGAATCGATTCGTCCTGACGTTGCCCTCTTTCATGCGCAGGCCTCAGATCGCAACGGTAATGTATTCGTCGGACGGGACAGAGACGGCGTTTTGCTCGCTCACGCCTCAAAGACAGCACTTATAACGGTCGAAGAATGTATCGATGAGGACTTTATTCAAGATCCGATTCGATCTGGCTCGAGCTTACCAGAGCTGTACGTAGGTGGCGTTTGCGTTGTCCCAGGCAGCGCCAGGCCGCTTTCGTTTACCGGAAAACACGGCGCTGATACCCAATGGTTGCTTCGCTACGCCAAGGCGGCGCGCTCTGAGTCTGGCTTTTACCAGATGCTCGACGAACTGATGGGGCTACACGGATTCGAATCGATAAGCGGCCATGCCTTGTGCGTTTGATTCCCACAGGGTTGACAGTGACTCTGAGTCAAGGCTGAACCTGAGTTGAGGCTGAACCTGAGTTAAGGCTGAAACAGAGTTGAGGCTCAAATAATGCAGAACGATCAAAAAATTTCGGATAAGCATGAATCGAGAGCACTGGCAGTAAGTAATCAACAATCGAACGATTCCCCGAGCCTTGAAACCGTGTCAAAGTCTGGACCTACAAGAGAAAACGGATCAACCATCCTTCCTGTTGAACGCTTAATCGATGTCATTGCTCGGCTCTTAGCCGGCGTACGTCACGTCGCTGTCGGTGCCTCATCACCCATTCCGGGAAGCGGCGCGTTGCTTGCTCGCGCATTGAGCGAGCGTATCCCGCTTGAACAACTTACCCGAGTTTCGATTCTTGGATCTAAACAGCATAACGTTTTCACCAACGGTGGGGTTGAACTTTTCGATATGGCGGCAACCGGCAGGATCGATGCATTTTTTCTTGGCGGCGGTCAGATTGACGGAGAAGGCAACATCAATCTCATTGGGACAGGAAGCTATCCAAAAAGCGAAGTTCGCTGGCCAGGGTCATTCGGCTCGGCTTACCTCTACCATCTGGTTCCTCGCGTTATTTTATTTCGGGAGGAACACAGCAGGCGAGTTTTTGTACCGAAAGTTGATTTCATATCAGCGAGCAGCATCAAACGACAGGCTGATTATCGGCCAGGCGGACCTGTTGCTCTGCTCACGGGACTTTGCCTTTTTCGCTTTGATACGCCGCGCCGCCGGTTCATCTTGCAGCAAATCCATCCAGGACATCAACTTGAGGAGGTACGCGATCATACCGGCTTCGATTTTGATCTTGCTGATGATCTTGTGCCCACGCCAGATCCCACGGAAGAGCGCTTAGCCTTGATCCGCAATCGCGTTCGACATGAAATCGCGGAAACTTACCCCCACTTCGCCAACCAACTTTCGCCATAGAAATTATGACCAACCGCATTGGCATTGCTTTAATTGGAACCGGTGGCACGATTGCAGGTAGCGCGACCTCTCGGACAAGTTCAACCCACTACACGCCGGCAAGCGTCGGCGTTGAGGCAATTGTCGCATCGATTCCTGAATTATTAGAACGTTATCACTTAAAGACCACGCAGGCCTTTCAATTAGGCAGTTATGACCTTACGCCTGCGCACTGGCTGGGTCTTTTACATCACGTCGAGCAGGCCTTAGCTGATCCGGATATTTGTGCAGCAGTCATCACCCATGGGACTGACACGCTCGAAGAAACAGCGACGTTTTTACACCTTGCCGTTCAATCACACAAGCCCGTGATTGTTATTGGTGCAATGCGACCAGCAACAGCTTATTCGGCAGATGGCCCCGCTAACGTGATCAACGCGTGCACGGTAGGCGCACATCCTGGAGCGAAAGGCCGTGGGACCATGGTTCTGATGAACGGACGTATCCATAGCGCCTTGCTCGTCAGCAAGCGCCACGTAAGCAGTATTGAAGCCTTCGATAGTGGCTTTGAAGGAGCCTTAGGTGAGGTAGCCGACGGTACCGTAAGATGGTTTCGGCCGGCACACAGGATAAAGCCACTGGCGCTACCCGAGGGTTGCGAATTACCACGGGTTGACCTCATCAGTGCTTATGCGGGTGCCGACGATGTTGCAATCAAGGCTTTCATCGGTGCAGGAGCGAGAGCAATCATCCATGCTGGGCTAGGTAATGGCAACGCACCGCCGAATGCAAGAGAGACACTCAAGAGACTTGGCGAACACCATGTTTGGCTTGGTCGCTGTAGTCGTTGGATACCTGGGTCAATCACGCGTAACAGTGGTATGTTCAACGACGACGAACTCGGCATCATTACAGCAACTGGTCTTCAGGCCCATAAGTTGAGAATTGCTATAATGATTGCGATAGCAAGTGGTCTTGATCGATCCGCTTGTCAGTGCTGGATTGACAGTTTTTGGGGCTAATCTCATGGGACGTAAAACGTTGCTGAAACAGGCGATTGGGCTACTTTTCGCTGCGCTTTTTCACTCACTCGGTTTTGCACAAGGCTTTCGCGAGGCTCCGCGTGCACCCGCAGCAGGTGCTATCTCACCGATTCAGTCTCCCAATAGCGGCCCTCGCGCGATGGAAGCACAGTCAGCGGGTGCGGCAAGTAATGTTGCCTCGACCGCGCAGGCGCCATCTGGTCCAGTTAAGGCACCCTCGGCCGACATGTCCATTGAAGAGATGATCAAGGCACTTTCAAGCGGTTCAGCTCAACCTGCGTCAGGTGCATCGACGGCAGGTACACCGGGTGCAAGCAAATCCGCGCCAGGTGCCGCTAATAGTCCTGGGGCTGCATCCGCCGTGTTGCAGGATCCAGGGAAATCGGCGCAAAACCCTCAAAGCCCCAATACGTTGAGCGGCGGCGCGGCGATGGTAGACCTGACGATTCAATTCGCATTCGACTCAGCGACAATTCTGGACGAAAGTAAATCATTACTTGATCGCTTAGGAAAAGCCTTGAATGCGCCCCAATTACAGAGCTTACGTTTCGTGGTTGAAGGCCATACCGACGGTGTTGGCAATAAACAATACAACGATCAGCTTTCTGCAAGAAGAGCTCAATCCGTCGTTGATTATTTAACGAATAACGGCGTGAGTGCCACTCGACTTCGAAGCACCGGCAAAGGTTTCGCGGAGTTACTCTACCCCCAAGATCCTAAGGCTGCGGCCAACAGGAGAGTACGAATTAAAGTCGGTGTTTAATCGGTGTCTCAAATTAAATAACGTTTAGTGCATCCTACCGTGCATATGCTGCTGGGAGAGTCATTTTAAGGCGCGGACTGTGGAACGGGTCCCCGGTGCCATAAGGATTTGTCAAGACCTGCGGTGAGCCGACGCCAGTCATTGGTCCGACATCCCATCGAAAGGGATTTGCTGCTGCGTCAAACCAGTCGCGGCGCATCTGAAATCCGGTCATGACGGGTGGCCGCCAAACCTGATCGAAATTCAGCGCACTGTGTTGCTGAAAAGGATAACGATAGCCGTCCATGCCTCTGGAGCAATATCGGTCATTTGGACATATTTGGCCAAGGGCCGCGCCCGCCAAGCTCGCAGCGATCAAAGCCGAGGCAAGACGAATCAGCCTCGTCTCAATCTTCATCATGCTTGATCCAAAAGCGTGGTTATCCATCTTGAGGTTTGAGCATCAGAGTGCTCAGTTCGCATTGACATATGCATCTCGATTTCGACAGCGAGCTCTTTGCCGAGCTCGACGCCCCATTGATCAAACGAGTTAACTCGCCATAGGAACCCGGCTACAGCAACGCGATGCTCGTAGAGCGCGATCAGCGCGCCAAGCGCACGCGCATCAAGTCGTTGCAGCGAGATGATGGTGCTTGGGCGCCCGCCCTGGAAAACCCGATGCGCGGCGATTTGTTCTTGGGTCCAGGCAGGATTTGCCGATCTCACTTTTTCTCGCTTTGCCTCGTCAAAGGTTTTCCCTTTTAACAAGGCAAACGACTGCGCAAGGGCATTGGACAGCAATTTGCGATGAGCATCCAGATCTTGATGCTCAGGTTTTGCAACCAACACAAACTCAACAGGCGTAGGCTCAGTGCCTTGATGTAACCACTGAAAAAATGAATGCTGTGCGTTCGTACCAGGCTCTCCCCACACAAGCGCTGCACTTGGATAAGCTAGGGGGACGCCATGCTGGTCCACTGACTTACCGTTACTTTCCATTTCGAGTTGCTGCAAATAAGCAGGAAAACGCGAGAGTCGAACATCATAGGGAACCACGCAGCGCGAGTGATAGCACATCGCATGACGATTCCAGATATCGAGCAAACCAAGTTGCCAGGGCAGATTTTCAAGCGGTTCAGCCTTTAGCCAGTGCTGATCCATCTCCCATGCGCCGTCAAGTAGCTGCCTGAATGCATCAGCGCCAATTGCAGCAGCTGCACTCAATCCGATTGGTGACCAAAGTGAGTAGCGTCCTCCCACCCATTCGGGAAAGGCGTAATAGCGGTTAATGCCAAAGTCGCTCGCAGCTTTAGGGTTTGACGTGATCGCAATGCAGCGTGCTGTAAATAATCCCGATGATGTTGCTTCCATCCAGGACCTCAGGCGAGCAGCATTAACAAGCGTTTCAGGCGTTGTAAATGATTTGGAACAAAGAACGATCTGTACCTCACAAGGGTCTAAATCAGCGATCACTGCTTCAAGTTCGTGGATGTCGCCGTTGCCAGCAAAGTGAACGACTGGCCCCCTGGCTCGGTTCTGCAGATCGGCGCGTGCTAAGGCCTGAACAATGAGACGCGGACCGAGATCAGAGCCACCGATTCCGACGTGAATCAGATGCTTAATCTTTGGGTCCCCACGAATTCGCTCGGCCTCATCGAGAAAGCTGCGCCGTATCGACGCAACTTCCGCAAGATCCATCGAGTGAAGCAGTGCATCAGGCGCTCTAAGCAGGCTGTGGCGGGCGGCCCTTGCCTCGCTCAAGTTGACCAACCCCCCTGCAAACTGATCGTCTCGAAACCGTTCAAGTCCCTGCGCGATTGACCATGCGGTCAAATCGACTCTAAGCGGCAGGTCCCATGCCTGTCGCGTTGCATCGACCGTAATTCCCGCAGCCTTTTGGAAAAAGCATTGCTCAGGCCTGTCCGTCAAGGCTGCATTCACCCAAGCCCCCGCGTCAATGAGCCTTGTTGCATGGGTTTGTAGCAGGTGCCTAAATCGCTTGGCCACTTCTGACTGAGCGTCATCGAGCGGCCAAAGCCCCAGCGCCTGCTGTTTTAAGGAAGATTTTCGATTCATAAGCATTGGTTTGGACATAACCCGGAGCAGACCGATAAACTGCAAGGCAAATGTACACCAAGGCTTTCGCACTGAGAGGAAAACAATGAACGCACCGGAGAAAGTTTCGCAAAGCATCCTCGAGCAAATCGAGCAAGACCATGAGGAAATGACGACATGGCGACGTGATATTCACGCGAACCCAGAGCTCGGTTTCGAGGAAACAAGAACCTCCGACCTGGTCGCAAGACGACTTGAATCATGGGGTATCGAGGTTCATCGTGGCATTGGTAAGACTGGCCTAGTCGGTGTACTCAAAGCCGGTCATTCCGATCGAAAAATCGGTTTACGCGCCGACATGGACGCTTTACCGGTCTTGGAACTGAACAATTTTGCGCACTGCTCACGTCGTAAAGGCTTAATGCATGCATGTGGTCATGATGGTCACACGACCATGCTGCTTGGTGCAGCCAAGCATTTAGCTGCAACCAAGCGCTTTGACGGAACAGTGCATTTTATCTTTCAACCTGCCGAAGAAGGCCTTGGCGGTGCGCTTGCAATGATTCAAGACGGCTTATTCGAGCGATTTCCATGCGACAGCATTTTTGGCATGCACAACAGGCCCAAGCTGCCGGTAGGACACTTCAATGTGAAAGCTGGCCCGATGATGGCTAGCGCAGCATCTTGGGATATTCACATTCAGGGCTACGGCTCGCATGGCGCGAGACCAGAGTCAAGCGTTGACCCCATCTTGATCGGTGCTCAGATTGTCTCAAACCTTCAAGCGATTGTTTCGAGAAATGTTCGACCGGTCGAAACAGCTGTTGTTTCAGTTTGCCAGTTTCATTCAGGCGACGCTTATAACGTCATTCCTCAAACTGCAAGACTGGCAGGTACTGCCCGAGCATTTTCTGGCGAGATCATGAGTCTTATAGAAAATAACATGAAACGTATTGCGAACGGCGTAGCAGCAGCACATGGAGCAAGTGTTGATGTAGATTTTCGTAATATTTTCTCGCCTGTTATCAATAATCATGAAGAAGCTGATTTTGCGGCATCAGTTTGTGCAGAACTAGTAGGTAATGACCGTGTACACCGAGATCCGCCGCTGGCAATGGGTTCAGAAGACTTCGCTTTTATGTTGCAAAAAGTGCCCGGTTGTTACATCAACATTGGTAACGGTGATCAAGAAGGTGCTTGCGAGGTCCACAACCCATCCTATGACTTTAATGATGCTGCCTTACCTCTTGGGGCAGCGTTTTTCGTTCGCGCGGTCGAGCGCAAACTTAGCCTAGCGACAAAGGCCATCTAAATGCGGCTTCCTAGTTACGTCTACAAGCAGCTTGGATTTACCCATGAGCAATTCGAAGAGGCAATGTTGCTCGTACAACAACTTGGTTCGAATCAGGCTGCAGACCAAGCCATGGCCCTAGCCCCTGGAACCGTGGCAAAGTGGGCAAAGGAATGGATCAAGGCTCAGCGCGAGTTAGCCTTACAGGCAGACAAAGATGATCCTGAGGCCCTTGACATTGAGGTCAATGCCGTTAACGATCATGCTGAAAACCGTGCAAGCCGTGCCCATACCCGCGTAAGTAGGCGAGCTGCCTTTGCAGGCAAAGACCGTTCAGACGCAAATGCTGATGAGGCGGACTTTGAGGAAGCAGAGGCGGCACTGCAAGCATTCCGCCGAGGCGCGGAATTTCGTAGTGCCAGGGGCGTACATTCACAAGTTCACATTCAGGGCGATCTTCAGCGGGAAGACAGCGAAGCACCGCAACAAAGGCAGCTTGCCCTTGCTCGATTAGAAGAAGTCGCCGAGGGTTTGCGAAAACTCTCTGAAGTTTCAGAACGAGCAGCGCTGACCCAGTCAAAAGCATCGGCCGATGACGAAATTAAAGCGATGCTGAAGCTTGCGACAACCATGATGGAGTTCATGCGCAAGCAGCAAGACAGCAATCAGGAGCAGCTACAGTCGGTTCAAGGTCGTCTTAAGCGTATCGAAGAGTTTCAGCAACAAAATGCATCTCGCACTGATCCAAGCATCGCAGTCATCACACAGCTTGAAGAACTTGCCCGGTCGCTTGACGAATTGAGCACCGAAGAGCAAATCATTCAAATTCAGGATGATGTCGCAGATCTTCGGGACTTGATCGACGAAACCCTTAGGCTTGCACCCAGGCTGCAGGAAATTGCGCGCGAACTCTTTAGAAGCGAACTCCACGATCACTCACGACTGCTTGGCGAACAACTAGCCACCCTTTTGCGGCAACATGCCGATGCCATGATTGAGTCAGATGCGAGGATGCCCGGGGCCATCGCTGACTTACTCATGAGTGACTGGGATCCAAGCTTTGCCGGCTTACGCGAGGCCATCGAGCACAGCCTTAGACAGCAAGCATCCTCGTTTTCGAACCTTCGAAATGAACTTGACAAAAAAGATCAGGAGCTAAGGCACAGTATCGAGCGTCGTGATCAATCACTAAGAAGTTGGCTTGAACAGCAGGCACACAGTCGAAACCAATACAGCCAGCAGTTACAGCGCGAGCAACAGGGTCAACTCAGAGAGATCGTTGGCGGCATTACCAGTGTCAGTGGTCAGGTCGACGGGCTAAGACGCCTGGTCGATGACTATGGCAGCGTGTCAGCACATGCCGAACAAATTCACCGCCTCCATCAGGAAATTGCACGTCTACAAAGAGTCGTTGAGCAACTGCAAGAAAAGTCTAGCCTTCGAATCATGCTTTGATAAGTAACTTTGATGAGTAACTTTGATGAGTAAAGGGTATCTGGCAATCAACGCATTTGATATGTGTTGCATCGGTCACATCCAACAAGGTTTATGGCGCCATCCGAGAGATCGTTCAAAAAGTTTTGAACATCTGGCTTATTGGACCGACTATGCGCATCGACTCGAGCGAGGTCTGTTTGACGGCCTCTTTCTTGCAGACGTGTTGGGCATTTATGACGTCTACCGTGGGAGCGCCGATCCTGCGATTGAGGGGGCGGTACAGTTCCCTGTCAACGATCCCTTGCTCATCGTCCCCGCCATGGCGCTTGTGACCAGTAACTTAGCCTTCGGCGTGACGGTCAATCTAAGTTATGAATCGCCATATCTATTCGCCCGCAGAATGTCAACGCTCGACCATCTCACCCAAGGAAGAATCGGATGGAATATTGTAACGGGCTATCTCGATAGCGCTGCCAGGGCACAGGGCTTTCAACAGCAAATGCTGCACGACGACCGATATGATTTGGCAGACGAGTTCATGACCGTGGTCTATCAACTTTGGGAACATTCCTGGAGCGACAATGCCATCATCCCACCGCTGAATCAACATGCGTTTGCCGATCCGAACAAGGTACGGCCAATCAATCACCAAGGCAAACAATACAAACTAGATGCACGCCATATGTGCGCACCGTCAATCCAGCGAACTCCCTTACTGTATCAGGCTGGCGCCTCGTCTCGCGGTCAGGCCTTTGCAGGTAAGCATGCCGAATGTGTTTTCTTGAACGGTCAGTCCTTCGAGTCAATCACCGCACTGAGTCGATCACTGAGAGCCCAGGCTCTTGCCCACGGACGAAAAGCAGACGATATTAAGATCTTCGTCGGCGCGAGCATGATTGCTGCAAAGACTGATGCAGAGGCTCAGGATCTTTACGAAGAATATAAACATTATGTTGATACAGAAGCGGCCCTTGTGCACGCCTCAGCGTCCCTAGGTGTTGACTTATCCAAGGTTGATTTGGATGCGCCAGTTGACCCAAGTCAGCTTAAGCGAGAGGCGATTCAGTCCAATTCGGAAGCCATGGTTAGACAACACGGTAAGCAATGGACCAAGGGCGATTTAATCAGGCAGATGGTACTCGGTAGTCGTCAAACACCCATCGTTGGCTCTGGTTCTAGACTTGCCGATTATCTTGTCGCCATGCAATCAGCGTGCAATATTGACGGCATTAATCTTTCGCGCACCGTAGTGCCCGAATGCTTCGATGACTTTATCGACTATGTCATTCCAGAGCTACAAAGCCGGGGCGCATTCAAAACCCAGTACCAAGAGGGATCGATTCGTCGCAAACTATTCGGTTCAGACCGCCTTCCGGCAAGCCATCCAGCGCGCGCTGAAAATTTGGGCTTCCGGCAATGAATCGAGCTTGACATGGCCGAATCGAGCCTGAGTTGGGATATCGCTTCGAGCCAGCGCCTTACCTCAGTGACTAACGGGCAGCGAACTTCATACCGCTAGTCGTTAGAGCAAAAGCTCGATCACAACCAAGCCTAACTCATCGCTGGACTTGATTAACGGTGTAGCTTCGATCGTTAGTCTTCCGTTGGCCCATTCAACCCAGTAGTAGTCATCAACCCCTTGAAGCAAATAGCCCTTAACGCGTTCCAAGCGGCTCTTCCCCTGCGATTCCCGTTCGGGATCTTGATTGCAATGCTGCCAGTGCATAAAACGCAGCCTTAAGGCATCAAGTGAACTGACATTGCGTTGTTCAACCATAAAGCTTCGCCACTTTGGCTTGGGGTTCGACAATTCATGTTGATGATAGCGGTGCTTGTTTAAGCTAAGCTCAATGACACGTTTGCTTGCGAGCAAGCGCTTAAGCCTTTTCCCAATTAAGTCGAGAAATACGGTTTCAGCTGCCTCACCAGCAACTAGATCGGCGTGGGTCCCAAGCCAAGCATCGGCCTGCTGCAGCTGCAAGCGCACGGTGTCGCCGATGTATTGATCATCTAACTGTTGTTCGATACGCAGCACATGGATTAAGGCAGTCGTCTTAACCACTGCATCTGGGATACAAAGCCTGACCGTGCCCTTGACCGCTCCGGGTAGCGCAACGCCGCTGCATTCGATCATTAGCCGGTCAAACTCCGCGGACCTCGCCAACACGGTTTGCAATCCTTCGACAAGATCGCTACCGAAAGTACAACAAATACAGCCGCCCGCAATGTCAATCATTTGCCCTTGCTGGGCTACGATCCTCTGTCGGTCGATATTAATTTCACCAAAGTCGTTGACAAGGATTGCCAGACGTTGCCTTGATCCTGAATGCCACAGGTCATCTGCATGAGAAAGGATTCGGTTTATATAGCTCGTCTTGCCGGCGCCGAGATAGCCGGCGAGAATGTCAACAATCATCAGGCTGAAGCAAAGACGCGACCAGCTTGGACTGTTGCGCAGACACTCAGCTGGTTTAAGTCCTTGGCGGGTATTTCATAAGGATCCTGATCCAGGACTACGAAATCTGCATGCTTGCCAACAGCAATAGAGCCGACCTCCTGATCCAGGTGAAGCGTTTGCGCTGCCCCAAGCGTAATTGCATATAGTGCTTCATCAACGCCAATACATTCGGTTTGACCTAAAACGACACCGCTTGCGGTCAGACGATTGACCGCTGCCCAAGCAGTGAACAATGGACCCAGAGGTGTTACCGGTGCATCGGAGTGAATCCCCATCATAAGTCCTGCACGAAGGGCGCTTGCACAAGCATTCATACGCGCTGCACGGTGAGGCCCTAGGGTAATCGAGCGATGTTGGTCCCCCCAGTAGAAATGATGATTGGGAAACAAATTCACCGCCATTCCTAAAGCTTTCATTTTCCTGAACTGAGCCTCATCGCCCATCTGACAGTGTTGGAGAACGAAGCGGTGATCTGACGCTGCCTGCTTACGAAGCGCCTGCTCAAGGCAACGAAGCGCAAGATCAATCGCCTCGTCTCCGTTGGTATGAGTGTGCACCTGAAGTCCATTAGCAAGTGCACCTTCATAAAGGGCAGTGAGTTGTTCAGGCGCTGTATACCATAATCCATTAGGCATACCGTTATAGTATCCAGGCCACCGGAGTCTTGCTGAAAACCCCTGGATTGAACCATCGGCGAAAGCTTTAATGGCGCCTAATCGCAAGCGATCACTGCTTTTTGCTTTCAGTTCGAGCGCGCGCTCGATGAGTGCCGCTGGACTGATTGCCTGGAAGCGGCGCATGGCAACGATCCGAACAGGATAGCGATCACTTGCCGTTACGCGAAGCATCATGTTCACTGCATCATCGGGTAACAAATTTGCAAGATCCGTAGCGGTTGTTACACCTGCCCGAACACACAACGAGGCAAAGCGCCACATTGCCGCCTCATCACCCGCCATCGCCTCGCGATCAAAACCAACGAAGCGACCAACCATGGTCATGGCATCAGGCCCTCTAAGTTCACCGCTTGGAAGACCTTCGTGATCAAGCACGATGCCTGGATGCTCTATGCCTTTACGCATCAGACCCGCCCTATCTAAGGCGAGTGTGTTGACATTCATAATATGGCCGCTTGCATGCATCACCCCAACACAAAGTGTCGTCGATACACGATCGAGATCATGTCTTGTCATACGAGATTGATCTTTAAAATAGATCGGATCAAAGCCCCATGCCGATATCACTTGCTTTGAAAGGTCAGCTTGCTTTAAGCGATCGACAACAGCCTCAAGGCTCGGACATCCCTGCCAAAGGTTTCCCTGCGGATCCGACCTCGGAAAGAAGCCCGTATAGGTATAAGCCCAAAAAGCGCCTTCGCTGACATGGCAATGTCCCTCAACAAATCCTGGCATAAGTACCTGATCAATGAACTGATCATTGACTCGGTGCGGACCGAGCGATTTCATTGCCTCGAGGCTGCCCGCACCAAGTATTCGACCATCAAGCACCGCCACGGCATGAGCATGCGGATTCCCTTGATCCATCGTAATGATGCGTTTTGCCGGAAAAATCTCGATCATAGTGAGGTCGTCACCTTTGCTTTGAAAGTTTAGAGCTTCGCTTGAAGATAAAAATATTGCACCCGTATGCGCTTTGAACACTACAGATCAGGACGATTGGACGAAAGTGAAGAAAAGTTTTTTTCACGTCTTCGGAGATTCACGAACGATTTGCTTTCCTTAAACGCATCAATTGAATACTTTCCAAAAAATGTCGACGATCTTTTAATTCATCGTCTTTTTGTCCAAGCGCTCTTCGGATCACAAGCCGCGACTCAAGAGACAAGGACATATCCTCATCGAAAGTCAACGGTTTACCCTCGCCTGGCAAATTTCGGAACTCGCCGCGTTGTTGTGCGGCTTCAATACGTTGGTCAGCAATCCAACTCAGTGCAAGCTTCATGGTGAGTCAAATCCGTAAATCGATTAGCTGCTTGGTGTGGTGACAGAATCATGAATCGTTCGATCCGCTTTGCAAAACATCCACATGGGATGCCAGACGCCCAATGCTTCGAGTTTACGCAAGAAGATCTCCCTAGCCCTGGTCCGGATGAGGTTTTAATCGAGAACCATTTGCTTTCGGTTGATCCCTATATTCGAATGAGAATGGAACAGGAAGATTCCTATGCGCCAGCAATGCGAATTGGCGAGGTCATTGTCGGAAGGACTATCGGTCGGGTAATTCAGTCGAATGATGCAAGACTTGGCCTTGGCAGCTGGGTGCTCGGACGTCATGCCTGGCAGTTGTACTCCCTGGCGAAACCCGATGAACTTCAAGTGATCGATCCTGAACATGCCCCATTAGGCGCATACCTTGGCGCACTTGGGTCAACCGGACAAACTGCCTGGCTTGGCTTTCATTTGATTGGGAAGCCCAAGGCAGGCGAGACTGTTGTCGTTTCGGCTGCAGCAGGCGCTGTCGGTAGTGTCGCCTGTCAACTCGCAAAACGATTAGGCTGTCACACCATTGGTATTGCTGGTGGTCAGAGGAAATGCGAGTGGGTCAAAACTGCATTGGGTGCCGATGAATGCCTTGACTATCAAAGCGCTGACTTTAAGGCGAGCCTGGCGGTTCGACTACATGATGGCATTGATTTCTATTTTGATAATGTAGCGGGTTCTATACTTGATCATTTATTGCTTCATATGAACATGCATGCACGTGTTGCCCTATGCGGTCTCGTATCCCAATACAACGCTACAAGTCCCGATGGCATATTCAACCTTCGTGCGCTGTTCAACAAACGCGTCAAGCTTCAAGCTTTTTTACTTTCGGACCACAAAGACCTGCTTGCGCAAGCAAGTGCGGACTTACTGATAGCATTTCGCGATGGTCAACTCCGCCATGAAGAAACGATCTATGAAGGGCTTGACCAGGCACCATTAGCCTTTGTCGATATGTTGCAAGGAAAAAACCTTGGCAAGCAACTTGTTCGATTACGCGATTCAAGCGGTCAAGCTCTTTAGTTGGCTCCAAAGGGGCTTCTATGCATTTAGCTGAGGTACCACAAGGTATTAGTACGATCCATTTTTTGGTTCGAGTCATCTTCGGCTTTGGCGCTAGAAATTCGCTTGCATTGG
>JALQWJ010000060.1 GCA_023258775.1 Burkholderiaceae bacterium
AATTTTTTCATGATTTCCTCTTCTTGGAAAGTTGATATTGACCAAGTGGTCATATGCTTCAACGTTCAGCGGATGCTTTGGTTGACAGCAGTTCGTGAGTGTAATGTTCTAACTTCGGGTTGCCCATGGTCTGTTGGCAAGGCGCAACATGATCTCCAGACTCGCCGGAGGTCACAAAGAAAAACCGGCCAGGAGGCCGGTTCTTTTTTGGGCTGTTCAGCGACCGTTCAGGTTGGGGCCTGAATATTGGATGCTTGTTTCCCCTTCGGACCCTGGACCACGTCAAACTGCACACGTTGTCCTTCTTTCAGCGTACGAAATCCGTTCATTTGGATCGCTGAAAAATGCGCAAACAAATCTTCGCCGCCCTCATCAGGCGTGATAAAGCCAAAACCTTTGGCGTCATTGAACCACTTCACCGTACCGGTCGCCATTGCAAAACCCATCCATCAAAAAGACTTCAAAACATCCCGATCAAATGATCGAAAACTGATACGTGCAAGGAAAAACCCTTGAACACTCAGGGATTCTCTGATCTAAAACTCGAAACGTCAAGTCCGAAAGGCTTCTCGAGGCGTCTTTTGCCTCATTCCAAGCACTTTTTTAAATAACTTCGGGTTTTGATTTGCGGTTTATGACAGGAAAACAACAATTAATTCGATCCAATCTGCGCCACCGAAAGCGCTCGCTCCGGCTTAAAATCACCGCTATGCCAAATTCAAATTCACCAGGTCTGGTCCTTGAAAAACAGGAAGCCAAGACCAAACCGCCGCCCATGTACCAGGTCGTTCTGCTTAATGACGACTACACGCCCATGGAATTTGTGATCCTAGTCCTGCAAAAGTTCTTTAAGATGGGACGTGAGAAGGCAACGCATGTCATGCTGAAGGTACACCGAGAGGGTAAAGGGATCTGCGGGTTGTTCCCTCGCGATATTGCGGCCACCAAGGTCGAACAAGTTTGTAGTTTTGCAAGGCAGCATCAGCATCCGCTGCAGTGCGTGATGGAGGAAGCATGATCGCTCAGGAATTAGAAGTCAGTCTGCATATGGCCTTTGTTGAGGCCAGACAGCAGCGCCATGAATTTATTACCGTCGAGCATTTATTGCTTGCGCTACTTGATAACCCATCGGCGGCGGAAGTGCTTCGCGCGTGCGCAGCCAATATTGAAGATTTGAGAAAAAATCTCACAGGGTTTATCAAAGAAAACACGCCCGTTGTGCCGGGTACAGACGATATTGACACCCAGCCAACCTTGGGTTTCCAACGGGTGATTCAACGTGCCATCATGCATGTGCAGTCGACCTCAAATGGGAAAAAAGAGGTTACCGGGGCCAATGTCCTGGTGGCAATTTTTGGTGAGAAAGACTCTCACGCGGTCTACTACCTGCACCAGCAAGGGATCACCCGGCTCGATGTGGTGAACTACATCTCGCATGGCATCACCAAGGCACCCCAATCGAAAGAGCAGGGCCAGGAAGAGGCCAAGCAGGGCGAAGGTGAAGAGCAGGCAACGGCCGCGCAGCCTGGTCAACCCAATGCGCTAGACCAATTCACCAACAACCTCAACGCTGCAGCCAAGGAAGGTCGGATCGATCCGCTGATCGGCCGTGAAGCTGAAGTTGAACGGGTTATCCAGATTCTTTGTCGTCGTCGAAAAAACAATCCCTTGCTTGTTGGTGAAGCGGGCGTTGGCAAGACGGCAATCGCTGAGGGTTTGGCTTTTCGGATCACGCAAAAGGAAGTGCCCGAGATTCTTGGCGATGCCACGGTTTATGCCCTCGACATGGGCTCACTTTTGGCTGGCACGAAATATCGCGGCGACTTTGAACAGCGACTTAAGCTGGTGCTGAAACAACTCAAGGCAATTCCTAACGGAATTTTGTTTATCGATGAGATTCATACGCTGATCGGCGCAGGGTCTGCCTCAGGTGGCACGTTGGACGCATCAAACCTGTTAAAGCCTGCGCTTTCTTCGGGCCAATTAAAGTGCATCGGGGCAACAACCTTCACCGAGTATCGAGGTATTTTCGAAAAAGACCATGCCTTATCAAGACGCTTTCAGAAAATCGATGTGGGTGAGCCCTCGATTGAGCAAACCGTGCAAATTCTGCGCGGCCTGAAATCGCGTTTTGAAGAGCATCACAGCGTGAAGTACTCCGCGGCGGCCCTCTCTGCAGCGGCAGAACTGTCAGCCAAATACATTAACGATCGCCACCTACCCGATAAAGCAATTGATGTTATTGACGAGGCCGGCGCAGCCCAACGAATTCTTCCCAAAAGCAAACAAAAGCGCACAATCGGTAAGTTGGAGATCGAGGATATCGTTGCAAAAATTGCAAGAATTCCGCCAGCGTCGGTGTCCTCTGATGACAGAAGCAAATTGCAGCACTTACACCGTGACCTCACCAACACGGTGTTTGGGCAAGATGCGGCTATTGAGGCTCTAGCGGCTGCCATCAAGATGGCGCGTTCGGGGCTGGGCAAACCAGAAAAGCCCATCGGATCCTTCCTCTTTTCTGGGCCAACTGGCGTTGGAAAAACCGAGGTAGCGCGTCAACTCGCCTTCATTCTTGGCATTGAACTGATTCGCTTTGATATGTCGGAATATATGGAGCGTCATGCGGTATCCCGACTTATCGGAGCACCCCCAGGTTACGTAGGTTTTGACCAGGGCGGTCTGCTTACCGAGGCGATTACTAAAAAGCCGCATGCGGTTCTCTTACTCGATGAGATCGAGAAAGCGCACCCTGACGTGTTCAACATCTTGCTCCAAGTGATGGATCACGGTACGCTCACTGATAATAACGGGCGGAAAGCTGACTTCCGTAACGTTATTATTATAATGACAACCAATGCGGGTGCTGCTGATTTACAAAAGCGGTCGATTGGCTTCTCGAATAATAAGGCAGCAGGCGATGAGATGGCAGAAATCAAGCGTTTGTTCACGCCTGAGTTTCGCAATCGCCTTGACTCGATCATCAGTTTTAGCGCGCTCGATGAGCAAATCATCTTACGGGTGGTTGATAAATTCTTAATGCAACTTGAAGAGCAATTGCATGAGAAAAAGGTCGACGCAGTCTTCACAGAAAAGCTTCGAGCCTACCTTGCTAAGAAGGGATTTGACCCATTGATGGGTGCAAGGCCGATGCAACGCCTGATTCAGGACACGATTCGCCGGGCACTCGCCGATGAGCTGCTCTTTGGACGCTTGGTGCAAGGCGGCAAGGTAACCGTCGATGTTGATGAAGCCGACGAGGTCAAACTATCAATTGCTGGTGCAGGGGATTCAGCGAAACCCTCGTCTGATGCAGGCGAGGAAGCACCCGAGGTACTTTCGGTCTGACCTTTTTGCTTGGCAGTGCAGGAATTTTTCGATTCGAGCTTGTTGTTGGGAAGCGCCGAACTCTGTTCGGCGGACCATTTTTATAACGAAGAAAGGGGGCGATCATGAATAAGCGCTGGCTAAGTCGTGCTGTAGGGGCGGTTGGGTTGGTCATGGCCATCGGGCCTGGTGCTGTTTGGGCGAGTTCGGTTTCTGGAAGTGGTGCTGCATTAGCCGCAAATTGTGCCAACTGCCATGGCACTGCTGGCCGGGCCATGGGTGCGATGCCTGCGCTTGCTGGGCAACCCAAGTCTTATTTGGTCGAGCAAATGAAGGCTTTCAAGGAAGGGCGACGTTCGGGAACGATTATGCATCAACTTGCAAAAGGTTATACCGATGAGCAAATTGAAGCGATGTCAGCCTATTTGTCCGAGCAAAAGCGCTAAGAACACTTGGGGAGGATCAACATGACAAAAAATGAAAATGTCTACGCTGAAGAAGCTGAGACTCAGTTCGTCAGTCGCCGTCGTTTTGCCAAGGCAATCGGTGTTGCAGGTGCGGCTGGAGTGCTTGCAAGTTGCGCAGGGATGGGCGATGCAGCGAGCACTAAAAAGCTCGGCCGCGTTGCTGTGGTTGGCGCAGGCTATGGCGGTGCCACCGCAGCGCGTTATCTCAAGATGTGGGGTGGTGCTTCGGTCGACGTTGTGCTCTATGACAGAGCGCCACAATTTATATCTTGCCCGCTATCGAACTTGGTTGTTGGGGGTTCACGCAAATTTGCTGATTTGACGGTCTCTTATCAGGGTTTAAAGGACAGCGGTATCTTGGTGCTTCAGGATGAAGTCACCGCGCTCGACCCTGCAAAGCGCCGCCTATCATTCAATAAGTTTCAGGATCAGGTTTTCGATCGCATCATTGTGTCGCCCGGTATTGATTTCATGTTCGATCAGATTCAGGGGTTCGGGGCTGAAGCGCAAAAGACCGTGATGCATGCCTGGAAGGCAGGCGAGCAAACCATGACCTTGCGTCAACAACTCGAAGCTATGCCTAATGGTGGTGTGGTTGTGATGTCGATTCCCATGGCGCCTTATCGCTGCCCACCGGGCCCTTATGAGCGTGTTTGTCAGATTGCCCACTACATCAAGACTGCAAAGCCCAAGTCAAAAATTATTGTGCTCGATGCCAATGCGGAAATCATTTCCAAGAAGGGCTTGTTCACAAAAGCCTTCGAAGGGCCCTACAAAGGCCTTATCGAGTATCGCCCAAATAGCAGAGTCACCGAACTCGATGCCGCCTCAAAAACTGTAACCACAGAGCTTGGCGATCGCGTGAAGGCTGATGTTCTAAATGTGATTCCACCTCAGCGTGCAGGCGACTTGGTCGTAAAGGCCGGTCTTGCCAACGCTAATAATCGCTGGGCTAGCGTGGATTGGTTAAGCATGGAGTCAACTGCTGCCAAAGGTATTCATGTTCTGGGTGATGCAACCTTTCCTGCTCCGACGATGCCTAAGTCTGGCCATATGGCAAATCAACACGGCAAAACCGCAGCGGCCGCTGTGCTTGACCTGATGGCTGGCCGAGAGGTCAAACCATCGACGATGGCCAATACCTGTTACAGCTTTGTCGATGATCGAGATGTTGTGCACGTTGCCTCGGTTCATCAATACGATGCTGCACAAAAGACCATGATTCCGGTCAAAGGTGCGGGCGGCTTGTCAACTGAGCCAACAGCCCTCGAGGGTAGTTATGCCAACGCTTGGGCGCAAAACATTTGGCGCGATATGTTTGACAAGATCGCTTAGTTTGACAAGATCGCCTAAATAGCTCGCGTATCGACTTCTTGCCTCAATGAATGCGTCTCAGCTGACCCAATGAACGCACTTGAGGGGTTGAGTCGCTACACAACGGTGGTCGCTGATACGGGGGACGTGAGCCTTATTGCCCGCTACCAGCCTCAGGATGCGACCACCAATCCTTCGCTGATTTTGAAAGCTGTCGGTCTGGATAGTTATAAAGACTGGTTGACAGAGGCTAAAGAGAACTCGTCGGTAAGTGGGCATGTGAGCGCGCTCGAAGATCGTGTCGATTCGCTACTTGTGCGTTTTGGGCAGGCTATCCTGAAAGTCATTCCAGGCCGGGTATCGACCGAAATCGATGCCCGACTGTCTTTTGATGTTGAGGCGAGCTTTGCCCGGGCCATGGCCATTGCAGAGCGTTATAACAATATCGGTATTCATAACGATCGATTTTTGATCAAGATTGCTTCAACCTGGGAAGGTATCGAGGCCGCGCGCCGGCTAGAGCGTGAGGGCATTCATTGCAATCTCACCTTACTATTTTCAATGGCGCAAGCCGCAGTTTGTGCTGATGCCGGTGTGCGGTTGATTTCGCCTTTTGTGGGCCGTATCTACGATTGGTATCAGAAAAATAGCAATCAACTTCATCATCAAGCGAGCGCTGATTTAGATCCAGGCGTGGCTTCGGTGCGCCGCATTTACCGATACTTCAGACAACATGGCTATAACACCGAGGTCATGGGGGCGAGTTTTCGAAATACAAGCCAAATTCTGGCTTTGGCCGGTTGTGATTTGCTCACCATTAGCCCTGATTTACTTGGCGCCTTGCAGCAAATGCCTGCCGCTGATTTAGATCTGGATTGGCGTTATCAGCAGCAGGACGATCCCAGCGAAAAGCTTAGCCTGACTGCGGCCCAATTCCGTTGGGCCATGAATGAGGACGCTATGGCATGCGACAAGCTTGCAGAAGGTATCCGAAGCTTCGCTGCTGATAGTCGAAAACTCGATGCTTTAGTTAACTAAACAACACCTGTGCTTCCAAAGCCTGCTTCGCCACGCTTTGAAATCTCGAATTGATCGACCACCCGAAACTGTGCCTGCATCACAGGCACGATCATCATTTGTGCGATTCGCTCTAAAGGTTGGATGATGAATGTAATATCAGATCGGTTCCACAGCGGCACCATCAATTGACCCTGATAGTCTGAATCAATCAAGCCCACCAAATTTCCCAAGACAATGCCGTGCTTGAAGCCAAGACCTGAGCGCGGCATCACGAGGGCCGCGTAACCAGGGTTGGCGATATGTATGGCAATACCGGTCGGCATCAAGAAGTTCGCACCAGGTTCAAGCTCAATTGCTTGCTCGATACAAGCCCTCAAATCAAGGCCTGCACTTCCCGGGGTTTGATAGGCAGGTAATTGTTCACGAATACGCTCATCGAGGATACGGAGGTCAACCAGCATGTTCGCTTTGCTCCAAAGGGTATGCGAGATCAAATCAAGTTAAACGTGATGCGATCGCTTCAATGAATTGTTGCGCCAGTTTTTCTTTTGTTGCGAGAGGCAGGGACTCTGAACCTCGCTCATCAAGCAATAAGAGTTGGTTCAAATCCTGACCGAAGGTTTCATGCCCGATATTGGCTGCAAGCAGTGGAATGTTCTTCTTTTTGCGTTTTGCTTCACCATACTGATGCAGCATCTCACTTTCTGCCGCAAAACCGACGCAAAAGGGACGCGGGCTTCGAGCTGCAACGCTTGCCAAAATATCGGGATTCTCGACAAATCGCAGGCTGGGTGTGCTTTCGCCGTGTTGCTTTTTGATTTTTTGGCTGGCAATTTCGGCGGGTCGCCAGTCGGCAACGGCTGCAACCGAGATAAAAATAGCATGTTTAACTTTATCGCTTGGCAACGAATCAATGGCTCGGTCAACAGCGAGCTTCATATCGATTGCGCTAACAACATCGGTTCGTTGCACTTGCCAGGGACTTGCCAGGCATACTGGGCCCGCAATGAGTTGAACCAACGCGCCTGCCTGGCTCGCCGCTCGAGCAATCGCAAAGCCCATTTTCCCCGAACTTCGGTTGGTGATTCCTCTCACCGGGTCGATGGCCTCAAAGGTCGGACCAGCAGTGATTAAACAATGACGGCCAGCAAGAAGCTTTGGGCTCAGCGCATGCTCAAGGGCTTGAAGTAGATCTTCAGGCTCGAGCATGCGCCCATCACCGGTTTCGCCACAGGCCTGGTCGCCTCGATCTGGCCCTAGAAAAATCGTACCGTCCTTTGCGAGCGTGGCAGCATTTCGTTGAGTCGCAGGATGAGACCACATCTCCTTATTCATCGCAGGCGCGATAAGCAATAAACAGCGGTCTCGAGGTCGCGCAAGGCAAAGTGTCGAGAGGAGATCGTTGCAAATGCCATGTGCCAGCCTTGCCATGACGTCAGCGGAAGCGGGCGCGATCATGATTGCATCGGCCCAGCGTCCTAACTCGATATGGGCCATGCGGTTGCTGATCCGGTCATCCCAAAGGTCGGTGTAAACAGGCTCGCCGCTAAGGGCCTGAAAGGTCTCGGCACTCACGAACGCTCGCGCGGCCTCGGTCATCACAATTTTGATGTTTGCCCCAGCTCGCATCAAATCTCTGACCAAGATACAGGTCTTATAGGCTGCGACCCCAGCACTTACCGCGATCAAGACACGCTTGCCATGGAGTCCCCATCGCGACTCAGCTAGGGGTTGACTGATCAGTTCTTTGCTGTTTTGCGCCACTGGATCAATTCCTCTAAGAGCAATAGGATCACCCCGAGGGTGATCGCTGAGTCAGCAATATTGAAGGCAGGAAAATAAAATTGCCAGGCTGCTCGGTAAACGAGAAAAAAATCGGTGACCTGTCCCTCGATGGCACGGTCCAAGCCATTGCCCAATGCGCCGCTCCAGATGAATGCGAGTGCCGCACAGGATAAAGGCCTCTCGATCGCTTTAAACATCATCCAGGGTAGTAGCAGTGCGGCGAGCAAAGAAACCGCTGTGAAGAACCAACGCTGCCAGCCTGC
>JALQWJ010000061.1 GCA_023258775.1 Burkholderiaceae bacterium
CGCCAGTCGGCCTCGGCCGCGATTGAGCCTAATGCTGTCGTTATTGCAGTGGCGGCTTAAAAGGTGATGAGTCGACGCGAGATAGACTTGTCCTCCGTGGACGCAAGACCCGAAACGAAATTTGTCATGAGCGGTGAAACGAGCATCGCTTACCAGGTTTTTGGGCGGGGCGATCAAGATTTATTGTACGTTCCAGGAATCATATCGCATCTGGAGGCGCAATGGGATGACCCTGAGGCCAAGGGCTTTCTACTCGACCTATCCCGACACTATCGTGTGATTATGATTGATAAGCGTGGGCAGGGTATGTCGGATCGCATCGATGGTGCAACGACCCTCGAGGAGCGTATTGATGATCTTCGGGCGGTCATGGAGGCAACTGCGTCGACAGTCGTCAATATCTTTGCGATTTCCGAAGGCGGTCCGGTGAGTCTATTGTTTGCAGCCACTTACCCTGAAAGAGTTAAGCGGCTTATCCTTTTTGGCGCAATGGCAAAGTTCTGGGGTAGTGCGGACTACCCTTACATGGCACCAATCGAATCGATGCAACAAAGCATCGACACCATCGCCTCAAATTGGGGTAGAGGTCACTTTGCTGAGCGTGCTGGTCCAATTCCAACAGAGGCGTTTAGAAGACCCATGCTCGCTCGCCTTGAACGCATGGCGTGTTCACCGGCTGCAATTAGAAAGTTTCTCGCTGCAAATTCGCTTATTGATGTTCGCCCGATTCTTCCGGAGATCCGGCAAGAATGTCTCGTCATTCAGCGTCGGCATGATCGGATGGTTGGATGCGGGAACGGCCGGTATCTGGCTGATCGAATTGTCCAGGCTACCTACCTCGAACTGCCTGGCACTGCGCACCTGCCGCAATATGATGATTGGTCCGCAATTATTGCTGCCAGTGTTCAGTTTACAGGTCAAGCAAAGGATCAATCTAGCAAAACACGAGTGCTTGATCGGAAGCTGTGTACCGCTCTATTTACAGATATGGTTGGCTCAACCAGGCACCTGGCTGAGATCGGTGATCACGCCTGGCGCAGCATGCTCGATCAACATGATGCCATTGTGATGCCGCTCGTGCTTTCCCATCATGGTCGAGTAATCAAGCATACAGGTGATGGTGTGCTAGCGATCTTTGACGGACCTGTGCGCGCCTTGCAATGCGCGCTCACGATGGTTGAACAATTAAAGACAATCAAGTTAAGTATCCGAGCTGGCTTGCACGTTGGCGAAGTGGTATTCCGTGGCGATGATGTTACAGGCATTGCTGTCAACATCGCAGCCCGCGTTATGGACCAAGCCGAATCAGGTGAAGTTCTAATGACGAAGACCATCAAGGATTTAACAGGAGGTAGTCAGATGCGCTTTGAATCTGTGGGCGATCGTGTACTAAAGGGTCTAAAAGAGCCTTATGAGCTCTTTCGTCATTGCGGCGCTGACTAATTCAGTATCGCCTAACTATTCATCGAGCATCTGCTCTAAAGCGTCGCCTCAAGCCTTAACAGTGCAAGCTTTCGCTCAAGGCCACCTGCATAGCCCGTAAGCGCACCATGCGCACCAACAACCCGATGGCAGGGCACGATAAGACTTATCGGATTACGACCCACGGCTGCTCCGACGGCACGGCTCGCTTTCGGGCGATCGACCTTGGCGCTGAGTTCGCCGTAGCTGACTGTTTTTCCATAAGGGATGCCCCGTAAGCCTTGCCAGACTGATTGTTGAAAATCCGTTCCAAGACTTAAATCCAGTTCGATCTCAAAACACTTCAATTTACCTGCAAACCAAGCTGCCAACTGCGCTTCAACCTCATCCAAAAGCTCACTGTTGAGGTTAAATGCTTCAAGCATAAGACGAGGTTGATGCTTCTGCCCGTCGAACCAAAGTCCACACAAACCCGCCTTTGATGCGGCAATCACCACAGGACCCAAAGGACTTTGAATGCGCTTTGCTATGTGAACATGATCAAATTTCATGACTATTTACCGATCGAATGCCAGGCGCGAATCACGGCGTAACTCCGCCAAGGAATCCAAGTCTTTGATCGATCCAGGGTTTGTTGCATAACGCGGGAAGTACCCTGAAGACCTAAAGCCCGATGCAATGCAAGGTCGCCTGCGGGCAGCGCATCGCCAGATTTCAAAGCCCGCATCGCGATGTACTGTGCAGTCCACGCTCCAATGCCGGGTAGTTTGCACAGCTGATGTACGGTATGTTCAATGGCAGCCTTATCGTGCGCGATGGGCTCAAGCCTTAGCTCACCGGCGAGCAAGGCCTTAGCGACTGAAGCAATGGCGGCTTGCCGCTGCTTCACAATGCCAAGACTGCCAAGCGCATCACTTGATGCTTGAATGAGAGCTTGCGGTCTAGGAAAAAGCCTTAGATTACCTGGCGCCGCGTTTGTCGGATTGAGCGATTTGCTTGGTAGAACGACAGGTCGAAGAGGCATGCCGAACCGATCCACAAGACGCTGTGCAAAGATTCGTGCGGCTGCGACGGTGACCTGCTGTCCGAGTATGGCTCGCACGGCAAGCTCAAAGCCATCAAAGGCACCAGGCACCCTTAGACCCTCGCCGTCAGGAAAATCAGCGCTCAATTGCGCATGAATTAGCGCAGGATCTGCATCGAGATCGAATGCGTCGCGTACGATTTTTAACAAGCGATGAAGCGCAGGCAGTAAGCTTTCGCTAAGGGTTAAGTTTAGTTGAGGTCTTATTGGATGGAAAATACAGCGAATCCATCCAATTAAAGACTTGCTTGGGGTTTCGTGATGCTCAATGACGATTGTCCGGAACAGTTCATTGTGGCCAATCAGTTCAAGACCATGGATGGCACGCTGCTGCCAGAAACCGAGCATCGCCTGCACATCGAATGGTGGACGATAGTCGAGACGGACCGTCACCGAATCGGCGCTCCTCTCGAAACCATGCTTGAAGCCAGCTGCGCGAAGCTGGCTTGGGCTCAGCTGATAGTGCGCTTGAAAACTATCATTGAATCGCCGAAGGCTTGAAAACCCAGAAAGCGTAGCAATCCTGCTCATCGGTAACTGGCTATCGACAAGCAGTTGCTTGGCCCGCAGTAGTCGTTGGGTTTGTCGATATTGAAGCGGAGAAATGCCCCAGTAGCTTTCAAACACGCGACGAAGATGCCGATCGCTAATTCCCAGCCTTTGGGCGATCGCAGTGATCGATTGATGACGGTTTGCATGGCCACTTGCGTATTGTCTGCCACCGTCTAACAGGGCCGCAGCTTCACGTGCCAGGATGACACCCGCATCTTCGCTGCTCCAATGCCTGTTTTCTGGAGCAAGTTCAGGACGGCATCGCAAACAGGGACGAAACCCTGCCGCTTCTGCTTGAGCAGCAATTGAAAAAAAATGGCAATTTTTCTGTTTTGGAGTCTTTACACGACAAATCGGTCGACAGTAAATACCGGTGCTGCTCACGCCGACAAAAAAGTAGCCGTCGAAATTCGAATCTTTTGTGCAAATCGCTTCATAGCAACGCTCGGTATCGAGCTGTCGTGATCCACGCTGCATTAACTCATCAGGGATTGCAGGCTTCGATGTATCGCTTGTCGTTTGCATCCACAGCATCTTAACGACTGAGCAATCACTTCTTTAGCCATTTTCGGACATCATCACTTCAACCCCAATCGAACCCTTTTCCACTGAGCCGATCACCGTTGCCATCAAGCCTGTGCTTGCGAAAGCTTGAAATACTTCGGCTTGAGCCGAAGGTGAGCATGCCACCAGCAGACCTCCACTGGTTTGTGGGTCTGTGAGCAAGGCCTGATCCACAGCGGTAATTCTTGGGCTTAACCTGACTTCGTGACCATAAGCAGCCCAATTACGCTTGGATGCCCCAGTAATATGGCCTTGCTCGGCAAGCATACTTGCTAAGGGTAATCTTGGGACCTTTTCCCAGTCGATTTGCAAGCAAAGCTTCGCGGCTCGCGCCATTTCGAGCGCATGGCCTGCAAGACCAAAGCCCGTAACATCGGTCATGGCGTGAACCCCTTCGATTGCACCGAGTTTAGATCCCGCCTTATTTAAGCTGGTCGTTGTTTGCAGCATCTGTTGATAGTCGGACTGGGCCAGTTGCCCCTTCTTAAGCGCTGCTGCGTAAACCCCTACGCCAAGCGGCTTTCCCAGGATCAGTAAGTCGCCCGGCCTTGCATCGGCATTCCTTTTGACTTGTTTAGGATGAACCATGCCAAGAACCACAAGGCCATAAATTGCCTCGACCGAATCGATGCTGTGACCACCTGCAACAGGAATCGATGCTTCGCTGCAAATTGACTGTCCACCTTCCAAAATGCTGCTAATCGTCGTTGCGCTAAGAACATTAATCGGCATACCTACAAGTGCGAGCGCCATGATCGGTGTACCACCCATGGCATAGACATCCGAGATAGCATTTGTGGCAGCGATGCGTCCAAAGTCATAGGGGTTATCAACAATGGGCATGAAAAAGTCGGTCGTCGCTACAAGTGCTTGATGCTCGCTGATCTGATAGACCGCTGCGTCATCGGAAGTGCCTATACCAACCAGCAGTTCCTTGGGAACAGCCATAGCCATCGTGCCTTTGAGCATCTCTGAGAGTAATCCCGGCGCAATCTTGCAGCCGCAGCCGCCACCATGAGAAAGCGAGGTAAGTGGTGGCTCTTTTGGATTCGTTGTGTTCATACGATCAAACCTACGGAAAATCAAAGCGGCGAAAATCGGTATTGTAGGACGCTTAGCTTGTGCCGCCATCGCCAACAACAGGCGACAATCTTGTCGGGTGAGACCAATCGAGGACTGTAACGATGTATATCCCAGAGCATTTTGCAATGAAGGACGAGGATGCAATTGTCAAGATCATCCAGTCATATCCCTTGGGCGTTTTGGTCACCCAGACTGAATCGGGACTTGATGCGAATCACATTCCTTTCGAATTGGATCGCGAGAGGTCGGTATTGGCCGCTCATGTTGCACGTGCCAATCCGGTTTGGGAACAGTGTCAGCAAGGTGCTGAGGTACTTGTGATCTTCCGCGGTAGCGAAAGCTATATCTCGCCCAACTGGTATCCGACTAAGCACGAAACACACCGTCTTGTTCCAACCTGGAACTATGAAGTCGTGCACGTTCACGGGCGATTAACCGTGCAAGACCATGACAAGTTCGTACGCGGCGTGGTTGCGCGGCTCACTAGGGTGCATGAAGCAGGCGAGCCAAGACCCTGGAAGATGGGCGATTCAGCGCCAGCGTTTATCGATGGCATGCTAAAGGCTATTGTGGGCATTGAGGTGGCGATTACCCGGATTGAGGCAAAGGCAAAGTTGAGTCAAAACCGAGAACTTAGAGACCGCCAATCGGCTGCCGAGATGCTACATAAGCGAGGGCAGGCCGACATGGCCAATGCAATGCAAGCCTTTGAGAAAACAATCGCTCGTGGAGACAAGCAATGAATCAGGATGATGCTGCAAAAACTTATCCGGTTGACTCAATCAATCAAGTCAAGAGGCGACACGATCGCGGGTTTTATGACTACAAGACCGTCCATGCGCTCCTTGATGCGGCAACCCTGTGTCACGTCGCCTACGTCATCGATGGGCAACCCTTTTGCACGCCAACGCTCTTTTGGCGAGAAGGATCAAGGCTTTACTGGCACGGCAGCAGTGCAAGCCGGATGCTGCGTAATCTTTCAGCCGGCGAACCGGCCTGCCTCACAGTGACTCATCTTGACGCACTTGTGTTGGCTCGCTCCGGGTTTAATCATTCCGCAGACTATCGATCAGTCATGGTCTTTGGCATCGCACGACTGGTAGAAGATGATGAAGAGAAAGAGAGAGCGCTGGTGTTAATGGTAGATCGATTATTTCCTCAACGTTCAGCAAGCCTGCGAGCGACAACACGCCAGGAAATCAAAGCAAGCGCAGTAATTGCTATGAATATTGAGCGGGCCTCGGCAAAGATTCGAGCTCGCGGCGTTGTTGATGATGATGAAGACTACGACTTGCCTATTTATGCAGAGCGTCTCCCAGTGCGAACAACGCTAGGAGAACCTGAACCATGCCCGCGACTGTGTGAGGGTGTTGTTCGACCTTCAGCGCTCGACGCCTATCGTGTTGGTCGCTCGCTTGAAGATGCACTGCTTGAGGCCTATTCAAGTATTGCGCATACCCATGCCTCGTATGACGCCGAGGCAAGACCGACTGGCAAGCTGAAGCGACCCATGACAAGTGTATAAACTCTGAATCGATTCAATTCAAAAGGATCGCTATGAAATATTCAGCTATGCGACGCGAGCTCATCGAACTTTATCGCATGATGCTTCGTATTCGCGCGTTTGAGGATGCAGCCGAGGCAGCGAGTCAGGGCGGTGTAGCTGCTTGGGGGCAGTCGACCTCCACCTTGGCTGCCAAAGTCCGAGGCCCACTTCATCTTTCAACCGGTCAAGAAGCCGTTGCAGCAGGCGTTTGCGCCAATCTTCGCAGCACGGACCTGATTACCTCCACGCATCGGGGTCATGGTCACACGCTTGCAAAAGGTGCTGACCCTTATCGGATGATGGCTGAGCTTTTCGGCCGTGCCGATGGTTATAACCAAGGCAAGGGTGGATCAATGCATATCGCTGATTTTTCGGTGGGCATGCTGGGTTCGAATGGCGTTGTTGCCGCTGGAATGCCGATCGCAGTGGGCGCCGCACATGCCATCAAACTTCGCCCGGGCGATGAGCGCGTCGTCGTATGCTTTTTTGGCGACGGCGCAATCAACCGCGGACCTTTTCTTGAGACCTTAAACTGGGCAAAGGTCTATCATCTGCCGGTTTTTTTTGTTTGTGAGGACAATGCTTATGCGGCTACAACCCGTTCTTCGGCAGTAACAGCAGGGACTGGGGTGTGTGAGCGTGCCCGCGGCATCGGTATTGATTTTCAAAGTATCGATGGCAACGACGTCGAGGCAGTCGATCAAGCAAGTGCGCAGCTGCTTGGAGCCATCAGGCAGGGCGATGGTCCTTTACTCCTGCATGCAAAGACATATCGCTTTAAGGGTCATGTGTCGGTGGATCCGGCTGCTTATCGTGAGCAAAGCGAAGTGGCGCTTGCGAAGTCTGCTGATCCAATCCTACTTGCCGTACAAAGGCTAATTGATCGAGGCGTTGAGCCAGCTTTAATCGAAAGGCTTAAGCAAGAAGCCGAGCAGGAGATGTCTGAGGCACTGTTTAAAGCAAACCATGCGGCATGGCCTAAGCCAAGCGATGCCTATGAGCATGTGCAAACATCAGGAGCTGGTCAATGGTTCTAACTTACGGAGCACTAGCATGCTTATAACGTGTAGCTATGCACAGGCCGCAGCACTTGCGCTTACTGAAGCCATGCAGGCTGATGATCGTGTTGTTGCACTAGGGGAGGATATAGGACGGGGTGGGGTTTTTGCTCAGTACGCCGGCTTGCAAGCAAAGTTTGGTCCTGAGCGCGTGATCGATACACCAATATCCGAAGCAACGATGATCGGGGCTGGTGTTGGCATGGCCTTGGCAGGCATGCGGCCTGTCATTGAAATGAGGGTCGTTGACTTTGCGATTTGCGCCATGGATGAGATTGTTAACCAGGCCGCGAAAAATCGTTATATGTTTGGTGGTCAGGGTCGTGTGTCGATGCTCATGCGCTTGCCCAACGGCATTTGGCAAGGTTCAGCCGCGCAGCACGCGCAGTCTCTGGAAGCCTGGTTTGTTCATATCCCAGGATTGGTTGTGTTGACCCCTTCGAGTGCTGCCGACAATTACCATCTTTTCAAGGCAGCGCTTGCATCGGACGATCCTGTGATCTACATGGAGCACAAGGAGCTGTGGCAGCAATCTGGTTTGATCGACACCGCCGATACTTCGATGCAGACTATCGGCAGGGCCTGCATTTGCCGAGAGGGCAGCGATCTGACTATTGTGGGTTGGTCATCTGCTATACCGCGATTGACAGGCATGGTTGATGAGTTGAACGCGAGCGGTCATTCTATCGAGCTTATCGACTTGCGAAGTCTCTGGCCTTGGGATCAAGAGGCGGTACTTAAATCGGTCGATAAGACCGGTCGTTTACTGGTTGTTCATGAAGCTGTTCAAGTCGGCGGCTTTGGCG
>JALQWJ010000062.1 GCA_023258775.1 Burkholderiaceae bacterium
TGCTTTCAAGGGTTCGAAAACCCAGAACGGTACGCAAAAGTCGACGTCGCCTGCACGACCGTTGATATCGATGGTGAATTTGCAATGCAAAACCATCTCGTCGTTGCCCGTTATCTTGGCAAACTGAAAGTTGCCTTCGGACCGGACAAAGTCAAACTTCAACTCATAGACCTGCTTCCATGCTTTTTCGTATTCGGCGAGCACCATGTCGACAAAACGCCGAACAATACGCAATTCTGTAGCGGTATATTCCTTTGGAACGATCTTTGGTTCGAGGTGCCCTTCGCCACCGAACATATTATCGATGGTGAGGTAAATCACGGCAGGGTCGACAATCCAACAAGCCACACCACGGAGCGACTTAATATTAACGATATTAATATTAGTCCGCTCTGGAAAACTACCAAGAAACTCGCTATAGGGTTTAATACGCGGGGGATGCAAGTCAACTTCGCACCGGCACCGAATCATATTAAACAACTGCAAACGCATCGTGCGTGCAAATCGCTCGTGAATCAACTCAAGCGTTGGCATCCTTCGACTAAGGATGCGGTGCATCTTGTCAAACACGGAAGCTTTCGCTTCACGCGTTGTCTTCAGCACATCCTTGCCGAGGTCCTCCTCGGGAGGATCGCCTGATTGTGACTTTACCGCTTCACTCACTGATGTCTCGCTCAATGAAAGGTGTGTGAGATGCCAAACTTAGTCATGCGTGCTTGAAGTCTTACTGCATGATGAAGGACTTGAACAACACACCTTGCACCGGTAGGTCCATCTCGCTGATGCGCCAGAACTGTGCCGCTGCCTCTCGCGCAACCTGGGTCATTTGCGCTGTCGCTGATGCGTCTTTGGGCATCGCGCCAATGCGCTCCAGATTCCGTAAATCTGCTGTCGAGGGCTGCTGCTGGAGCACATAAATCGCGGTCAACTGCGGCTCAATAATCGAATTGACAACCAAAGCGATCTCTTTACCGAGGATTTCCTTGCCTTCAACGGTGGCTAATTGCTCCATCGATCGCGAGGAAAGCACCGTGATAATACGGTCCTGAACCACAGGCAAGAACTCTTTGATCTTGCCTTCGACCTTGCCTTCCGATACGCGCAAGAACATTTCGACCTGCAAGTAGTGCTCACCGCCCTTTGAAGGAAGATTGACGGTAAATGGATCCATCTTGACGAAGGTTGGCGCTTTATTTTCTTTCTTGAACTGCATTTGCGCCTTGAGACGACTCTCGAGGGTCTGTTCAGCTTCTTCCGCCTCTTTCTTCTTCTTAGCGGAATACCACATCCAGCCGCCGACGCCGCCGCCGATCAGTACAAGAACAACAACTATCGCAATAATCAGCGGTAACTTGCTCTTTTTTACAGGCGCTTCTTCACCTTCTACTCCAGCGGCGGGAGGCGCTGCTGCTGCGGTTGCGGGTGCTGCTGGATTCAATTCTGCTTCAGCCATGATCAGTCTCAGTTAGAAATTCAACGACAGATGACGTATTGATAGATTAAACAAACCCGGTATGGGAATCAAAGAACCACAAACTTAAACATAAAGACTAAGTCCCGCATCGGCAAGGCGGCCACTTTCCATCGCGCGGGTCGATACGGGAGAACGGATTGCCGCGCTTGTCACCGCCGATTGCGAAGCATTATCGCCTGATTGTTGAAAAGACTGCTGCGACGCAAAAGACTGGCTAAAGCCCGAGGCTGCTCCGGTATCAACCGACACCGTCAGGGCAAGGCCTGAAGCTTCGAACGCAGCATGGAGCTGGCTCAAGGCACGCTCGATACTGGCTTTAGCAGCCTCCGTGGCGGCATGGACAACTAAGCTTGCCTGCTCACCGCGCGGATCCACGCTCAGCTCAAGACGAACTTGCCCAAGATCGGGGGGTGTGAGATCGAGTGTCGCGCTGCCGCCTTGCTTTGAAGCGAGCCAACTCACGGTTGCCGACATCGCCTGAGCATTTTGGCTTTGAGCAGCAGCAGAGACGCTTGCAGGCGCCGCGTTTACCAAAGCCGGTGCGACACCAGGCATGCCAGCAACAAAGCTATTTGAAACAAGCGCCGACACGCCATTCGTGTTGGGCTGTTCTTTGGCAGCATCATCAGGCACTGCAGCAGCACTCGTTGCGCTCTGCGACTCAGTTACTGATCTTGCTGCCGACGCGCTTTGTTGATCGAGCAGTTGAACCCCATTGAAATCGCCCAACGCCGCGGTGTTTAACACGGAACCTGAAACCGCCGCTTGTGTATCAGACCGGAACGGGCCTGCCGATGGATCAGCGCTTGACGTAGCCGCAGCAGATCCAGGCACAGCACCCATACTGGACAAGGCTTTTTGAAGCGAGGCCTGAAGATCAAGTTCCGCCGTCGAAGGAGCCGCGCTCGGAGCCGTAGCAAGCAAAGCGAGATCAATACCGAGCCCAGCCTTTGGCCCAAGCCAACCCTGCGCTTGCAAGGCAGCCGTTGCCGTCGGATCTCCTCTCGATGCAGCGGCGAGTTGAGCGGCTAGTTGATTTCGGGCAGCTTGGTCGTTCATGACAGCAGCTAGCTGCCTGGCAGATTCCAAATCAATCTTGCCTGCCGCGCTCAACATGGCAAGGGTTGACTGCTCAGAACCCGCACTCTTCAACGACGAGGCCGTCTGCGAAGCATTACTAACCGAGGCCTCAAGCAAGTTTGCCGCCGACCCCAAGGACGACCCGGCAAAATTTGCCGGATTTAAGGCAAACTGACTTCCGTTGTTGCCGATCTGCTGTCCGTTTTCAAAGTCTTCGCTCAACAAATCACCCGAAGGCTGTTGATCAGGTGCCGAGTTGTCCAAGGCACCCATACGCGACTCTAAAACTGATAAAAGCAGGTCAAACCCTTCCTTAGGTGCATGATCGGCAGGTTTAACCGGACGATCGGCCTCTTTGACATCGTGGCGTGCTTGCTGCTTTGGAGTCTGAATCGAAATCATGCTGCGTATTTTTCCTCGTAAGCCTAAACGGTTGTAAGCCAATAACCGTTAACCACTACGCATTTAGCAGATAGCGTGCCAATATTGAGGCGCTGAGGGCCGTTGAGATACGGAGCGCTTATCTCAGATTGTGAATTCAGCATAAACCTGCCCATAGCTCGCTCATCGACGGTGAAGTCTGGAGGAAACAGCATCCTCATTTTCTCTCACCTCGCGCAATTGCATCTCGGCAAGCTCATCCGACCGCGCCCGACGCTCAAGCTTTTCTAATCCGTCCAAACGTAATTTTAAGGCTTGATGCTGCGCAACTGCAGCCTCAGTAATCTGACGTTGCGGCTCACTCGCTATTCTTTGCTCATGGGCAGTTGACTCAAGCTTTCGAGCAAATTCCAAGGTATTGACGAGTTCGGAAGGTAGCGCATGGCCACGAGACATGATTCTTGGAAGATCGGAACGATACTCTTCCGCAAATTGATCAAGCTGACGGGCTGCCCCCACTGCGTCAAAGAGTTTTTTTCGTTCGCGCTGCGCTTGGGCTGCAGCCTGCTGCTCACGCAGCCTCGCCACCCTCAAAACGGCTTCGAGCGCTTGCCTACGCAGTGCCACCTGCGCCTCCTAGCAATCCAAAAAGCGCAATGAGCGAGTCACTCATCGAATGATTATCGTGCATGCCCTGCTGCAAGAACTGCTGAATACCGGGCCAAAGACGCAGCGCCTCATCGAGTCCTGGATCGCTACCTGGCGCATAAGCACCCATCGCGACCATGTCTCGGCCTCTCATGTACCTTGAGATGAGCTGTTTAACCTTACGGGCTGCCTCGAGGTGACGCTCATCGGTCACTTTAGGCATCACGCGCGAAATTGACTTTTCAATATCGATAGCCGGATAGTGGCCCGAATCAGCAAGTTCACGCGACAAAAACAAGTGTCCGTCGAGAATGCCTCGTGCGGTGTCAGCCACAGGATCATGGATATCGTCACCTTCGAGCAAGATGGTGTAGAAGGCAGTGATGGAGGAGTCGGGTACGGCACCGTTACCAACTTTTTCAACCAACTCGGGCATTTTTGCGAAAACTGAGGGTGGGTAGCCCCTTGAGACTGGCGGCTCGCCGAGGGAAAGCGCTATTTCACGCTGAGCCATCGCGAATCGGGTAAGCGAGTCAATAATTAAAACAACATGCCGCCCCTGATCACGAAAATAAGTTGCCACATCGGTAGCAAATAGGGCTCCTCGCAGACGCGCTAAGGGGCTTGCATCGGCTGGCGCAGCAACGACAACCGATCGATGTAGTGCATCGGACCCGAGCGTGTCTTCACAAAACTCGCGTACTTCGCGACCTCGCTCGCCAACCAAACCGATCACTACAACATCGGCCACACAACGCCTTGCAAGCATGCCTAAGAGCACTGATTTGCCAACACCCGACCCGGCAAATATCCCAACCCTTTGTCCACGGCCAACCGTGAGCATGGCATTGATCGAACGCACACCTGCATCGAGAGGCTCTCGAATCGGCTGACGATGCAAGGGGTTGATGACAGGCGAGCGATAAGGATTTGGCGCCTCAGCACCTGTAGGAAGCCCGTCAAGAGCACGCCCATAACCATCAACAATGCGTCCGAGCAATGCTTCGCCAATCGGAAGCGGTGGCGCAGACTCAATGGGAATAAAGCGTTTACCCTCTTGTGCTGGTGTGTTGGCAGGATAAACAACGGCTCCGGGCGCGACTCGACTCGCGGGATCAATCGGCATCAAGTAGGTGGTGTGCCCTGAGAACCCAACGCACTCGCACTCAACCCAGCCGTTTCCGGAGGCTACGGCGGCACGATTGCCAATGGTCATTGGCAGCCCAGCAACCTCAAGCATCAAACCAGAGACTCGCTCAAGCCTTCCACTTCGAACGCCACGCGGGGCAGCTTGAATGCGCGCAGTCCAGCCGCGCAGTCGCTTGGAAGCGAGTTCAGCTCGACTCGGCGAGGTCGGCTGCATGGCGAGTGTTGTCGGAGGCACGCGGCAAAAGCCCCATGGCCATCAGTACCAGAGCACGCCGAGCCTCGGGGCCCACGTCAATACGCGTACCTTCGACCTCGATGTAGGCACCGTCTTCCTGGTCAGCGTCGGCGAGAATATCAACTTTAAAGGGAAGGCTCGCCTTCGCGAGGAATTCGTCCCAAATGGCGCGTTGGGAGGGCGGCACACGCAAAAGTAGGTTCTCGCCTGGAGAAGGCAGTCTCATCAGAGCTTCTTGAACCGCATGCAGGAAAGGTGCTCGGTCAATATGTTCGCCAAGCGAAAGACGCTCAGCTATCGACCAAGCCAGATCCGTGATGGGTTCGAGAATGACCGTCGGCAGTTCGCTTAATTCGTCGATAAATTGCTGCAGTGTCGCGCCTAAATCGAGAATTTGTTGGGTGTGCTCCTGGTAGGCCTGATCACGCCCCTCGCCAAGCCCTTGTTCAAAACCCTGTGTAAATCCTTCAGCGAGTCCTTTGGCAAAACCATCTTGCTTGCCCGCTTCGAAGCCTTCACGCCTTGCGGCCTCTCTTATCGCTTCAATTTCTTCAACGGTCGGCCAAACAATATCTGGCTCCGGCTCTGGCACCGGGGGATCAAAACTCGGTGGAAACCACCGTTGAGCAGCCGTTCGAACCATGATGAATGTTTAGGGTGACGACCAGTCGATGCTTAGCGAGGCAGGCGCTTCTCGCCCACCATCAAGCCAAGCCCTTTTCAACATCTTCCTGTAGCCACTGCTTGAAGATGGCCGCCACAACCCTTGGATCTTTCTGAACAAATTCCTTGGCGTAGGCAAGCAACTCTTCGTATTCGGCAGCCTTTTCCTCTTCCTCGCGCTTGCGCTTGTCTTCGAGGATTCGACGTTCCTCTTCAAGGCGCTGACGCTCTTCTTCTTCCTGAATACGGCGACGCTCACGCTCAAGTTCAAGCTCAAGGCGACGCTTCTCACGCGCTGCTGGCGACATCGCTTGCAATTCAGCCTTAACGCGCTCATCGAACTCTTCTTCGATCCGCTGCTCTTCTTCAACCACTTTAGGTGGTGGCGGGAAGAGGATAGGACGGACTAAGAACACCGTCACAAGACCTAGCACCGTCGCAATGATCAAGAATTTGAAAAATTCCTTCATCACGCTAGCAAAAGTAGCCTGCTTCCAAAACGGTGGCTCGTCGCTCACCGGCGGCGAGAAAGGAATACTCACGACCGACACCGAGTCGCCGCGCTGCTGAGAAAATCCCATCGCGTCGCGAACCAGCGATGTCATTTGCTGGATCTCCTGTTGGGTGTAGGCTGTCTCTTTAACATTGCCTTCGGCATCAACCGTCTTTTTAAAGTTCACGATCACGGCCGTTGATACCCGCTTCACGCTCGCGCGAGGTCCGCGAACGGTTTGAATCGCACGGTCAACTTCGTAGTTAACGGTTTGCTCTTTGCGCGCTGCGTTGGTGGAAACTGGGCTCTGCGTGCCTGGTGGCTGGGCTTGACCTTGGCCTGGCTGACCCTCGATGGGGGCCTGCCCGCCTTGAGGCGGCTGGTTGGTCAACGCACCCGGAATACCCCCCGCACTCGTGACGGGCCCGGTTGCTTCGAGATTTTGCTGGGAGCGAATGCTTGCCGGGTTTTGTCCGGAGTTGGGCTTGAAAATCTCCTCAGCACGCTCACTTTGAGTGAAATCAACATCGACTGCGACCTGGGCACGAACATTGTCACGCCCTGTCACTGGCTCAAGAATCGTAACGATTCGCCTCGCCACCTGATTTTCGACCTCAGCAACATACTTAATCTGTGCAGCGTCCATGCCGCTTGCACCGCTACGACTTGGATTAGGCGCGAGCAAGCCGCCGTCGCTATCAACCACGGTGACCATGGCGGGCAATAACTGTGGAACCGATGAAGATACCAAATGGGTAATTGCGGTGACCTGTTGATCATCGACCACACGACCCGGGTGGAGCGATAAGACCACGGATGCTGTCGGCTTGGGTTGATCACGCAAAAAGGCTGATGTTTTCGGGATAGCCAGGTGAACCCTAGCCTCTCTGACCTGGGCCAAGGTCTTGATTGAGCTCGATAACTCCGATTCAAGCGCCCTCTGGTAATTCACCTGTTCGACGAACTGTGAGGTGCCAAGCTTTTGATTTTCAAGCACTTCAAAGCCGACATTTCCTGCTTTTGGAAGCCCCTGACCCGCAAGTTTTAAACGCGCATCGTAAACCTTATCGCCGGGCACCATGATGGCACCGCCCCCTTCGGTAAAGCGATGGGGTACCTTCATTTGCTCGAGCGCGGCAACGATTGCCGCCCCGTCTTTGTCATTGACGTTTGAGAACAGAACCTTGTAGTCGTCCTTCTTATCGCCCGACATGGCAACAAGCACCACGGTGATCGCCACGAGCAGGATGGACACGACGAGCAATAGCTTACGCAGCGGTGAGAGCTCACGGATGCGATCTGCGACCTCTTCCCAACGCTCAGGAAGTGTTTTCGGACCACCTGGACGACTGACGCGCTCGACCTTGGGCGGCGCCATGTCCTCCTGCACAATCGCATTGGGATTTACCCCAATCACTGTGGCACCGTTTTCGGCTTGCGCTGCAAGCCCTGGGTTCATGTCTGCCATGAATGCTTGTATTTCGCTTATAAGGTTCGAACAATAAATTCACGCGGCATAAAGCTCACATCGTGAATTCCTCGGTGGCAAGGCTATCGCCACCCTGTGAAATCTAAGGCGGATGAGGGATGGGCCTATGCAACTTTGGTGGGAGGTTATAAGGAATGCGGCAATCGGGATGCAATTTTTGCCGCTTTTTAGCCGTTAACCCTAAAAGGTCACCAAAAAGCCATGTCACAAATCGCCGGTCGTTCGACAACACGCCCTCTTATCAGTTCTGCCGAAGAACTCGAGGCGGCGTTTATTCATTTTGTCGAAGCGACCCAGGAACTTGAGGCATCGCAACAAAAACTTTCCCAGGAAATTTATCGTCTCACCGAGGATCTTGCCCGAAGCAATGCTGATCTAAAGGCACAAATTGAAGCAAAAGCACGACTAACCGACGAACTAGCAACCTTGCTTGCCGCTTTACCCACAGGCGTAAT
>JALQWJ010000063.1 GCA_023258775.1 Burkholderiaceae bacterium
GCTTGGCGACAAGGCAGCGATCGACGCGACCTTTGCAAATGCAGCCCATGTCACAAAACTTGAATACCGCAATAATCGCTTGATTCCCAATGCGATTGAACCGCGTGCTGCCAATGCCATCTACAACCGGTCAGACGAGAGTTACACCTTGCATGTTGCCAATCAAAACCCGCATGTTGAGCGCCTATTAATGGCTGCCTTTGTGCTCGGTATTCCTGAGCACAAGCTACGTGTGGTTGCTCCTGACGTCGGCGGCGGTTTTGGTTCGAAGATCTTCCTCTATGCGGAAGAAACCGTGCTGGTTTGGGCCTCCAAGCAGGTCAATCGTCCCATCAAGTGGACCGCAGAACGAAGCGAAGCTTTTCTGACCGATGCACACGGACGCGATCATGTCACCGTCGCCGAGATGGCCGCTGATCAAAACGGCAAGTTTCTTGCCATGCGGGTACACACCAGGGCGAATTTAGGCGCTTACCTGTCTACCTTTGCCTCGTCGGTTCCAACGATTCTCTATGCCACCCTGTTGGCAGGCCAGTACACCACGCCACAAATTTTCTGTGAAGTGAAGGGTGTGTTTACCAACACAGCGCCAGTGGATGCCTATCGCGGTGCGGGCCGACCAGAAGCAACCTATGTGGTCGAGCGACTTGTCGAGACGGTCGCCAAGGAAATGGGGATCGACCCGGCTGAGATCCGTCGTCGCAACTTTATTCGTAGCTTTCCCTACGCTACACCCGTTGGCCTAACTTACGACACGGGCGATTACGAAGTTCATTTGGCAAGAGCGCTCGAGAAGGCCGACGTTGCAGGCTTTGCAGCCCGTAAGCAAGCCTCGGCTGATCGAGGTCTGCTTCGTGGCCTGGGCTACTCCTGCTACATCGAAGCATGTGGTTTGGCGCCCTCGAATATTGCGGGTGCACTCGGTGCGCGTGCTGGCCTTTTTGAAGCAGGGGAAGTCCGTGTTCATCCGACAGGCAAAGTAACCGTCTATACAGGATCGCACAGCCACGGTCAGGGGCATGAAACAACCTTTGCCCAGGTGGTTGCCGACCGGCTTGGTATTCCCATGGAGGATGTCGACATTGTTCATGGTGACACAGGCAAAGTCTTGTTCGGCATGGGTACTTATGGTTCGAGGTCCTTATCGGTTGGCGGTACTGCGATTGTTAAGGCGGTAGACAAAGTCATCGCCAAAGGGAAAAAAATCGCTGCCCATTTGCTTGAAGCTGCTGATGGGGATATCGAGTTTGAAGGTGGCAACTTCAAGGTTGCCGGCACCGACAAGAGCCTGCCCTTCGCACAAATTGCCCTGACCGCCTATGTGCCTCACAACTACCCGCTCGATAAGCTTGAGCCAGGTTTGAATGAAAACGCATTTTATGACCCAACCAATTTCACGTATCCCTCGGGGTCATACATTTGTGAGGTCGAGGTTGATCCCGATACTGGTGTGGTGAAAGTGGACCGCTTCACAGCGGTTGATGACTTTGGCAATGTGGTCAACCCGATGATTGTTGAAGGCCAGGTCCACGGCGGCCTTGCACAGGGTATCGGTCAGGCACTGCTCGAACATGGCGTTTACGATCACGATTCAGGCCAACTGCTTTCGGGCTCTTACATGGACTATGCCATGCCTCGCGCCGACGACTTGCCGCATTTCGAAGTCGAGACCGTTAAGGGAACCCCATGCACCCACAACCCGCTCGGCGTGAAAGGCTGTGGCGAAGCTGGCGCAATTGGTTCGCCTGCGGCCCTGATCAACGCACTTTGCGATGCCTTATGGAGCCTTGGTGTCAAAGACCTTGATATGCCAGCAAGTCCTCATAATGTGTGGAAAGCGATTCAGCATGCCAAAGCTTAAGGCTGCCGCGATGCTGTCAGGAGCGGCATCGCTTATCAGCCGAGGTAATTAACGCAACAAACAATGCCAAACCAAGCGTCCTCGCGGCAAAGCCCGGGGACGCGTCGACGAGGAAAGAGGATTTCATCATGACCATTGCTTATCACCGTCCCAGTTCCGTCGCTGATGCTTCAGGACTTGCTGCTGCCCATAGCGACGGACGCTTGCTCGCAGGCGGACAATCGCTGCTACCCGCCATTCGCTTGGGTCTGTCTGACCCGAGTGACCTGATCGATTTAGGTCGAATCGCCGAACTCAGGGGTATTCACGAAGAAGCCGCCGGTCTTCGAATCGGTGCGATGTGCACCCACGCCGAAGTCGCAGCCTCTGAAACGGTAAAGCATTTGATTCCAGCACTTGCACAACTTGCCGGACACATCGGCGACCGCGCTGTTCGTAATCGCGGCACGCTTGGTGGCAGTCTTGCCAACAATGACCCGGCCGCTTGCTACCCCGCCGCAGTACTTGGACTTGGCGCCACGATTCATACCAATAAGCGCGATATCGCTGGTGATGATTTTTTCACCGGTGTTTACTCAACGGCACTTGAAGAAGGCGAAGTCATCATTTCGGTGAACTTTCCCGTACCAAAAGCCGCCGGCTGGCAAAAATTTAAACAGCCCGCTTCGCGTTTTTCAATCGTTGGCGTCTTCGTTTCACAGGGCAGCCAAGGTGTCCGCGTGGCAGTCACTGGCGCTGCAGCTTGCGTGTTTCGTGCAAGCGCCATCGAGGCTGCGCTCAGCGCAAACTGGTCGTCGGCTTCTGCAAAGTCAGTCCATGTTGATGCTGCCGAACTCAACAGCGATTTGCATGCAAGCGCTGAATATAGGGCTCATCTGATCCCTGTTCTTGCGGCTCGAGCAGTCGCAGCCTAAAGACTTCGGTTTGGGCGGGTCTCCAAGAGCGATGGCCACCGAGGCAGACCCGTCATCTCATCGCTCATCGGCCTTGGCATATCCAAGCCCTGCATTGCTCGACGCTAAGCTTCGGGCTCATGGTCATTTCGCGGACGCGTCTGTCCTGCAATCGTTACACCTGGCCTTAAGACTCAAAAAGGCTTTGCTTCTCGATGGACCGAGCGGCAGCGGCAAAACACATCTAGCTGATACTTACGCCAGGTCACTGGGTCTGACACCAATACGGCTCATCGTGCACCCCGACTCTCAGCGCGAAGACGCATCTTACGACTGGAATTACAGTCGTCAGTTACTGGGTTTACGCTTAACCACAATGCGAGGCCAGCAGGGTAAGCGCTTGCTTGAGCGCGCTGCACCCCACGACCAGGGCGGAAAACACATCGAGCCTTCGGCCGTCAAACAAGTCATGGACGAAGACAATCTCATTGCCAAGCCCTTGTTACAAACAATTCGCGCCTCGAAGCCCGGCAGGCCTGCTGTACTGATTATTGAGGGACTCGAGCAGGCAAGTGCGGCACTCGACGGCGTGCTAATGCCCTTTTTAGATGATTATCGAGTTGATATTGACGGTCTGGGGGGACTTCGCGCCAGTGAAACTCCTGTCATCTTTATGACCAGCCAGGACGCAAGAAGAATCAGCGACCCCCTACGTCGTCGCGCCCTTTACCAGTACTGCCCTTTTCCCTCGGCAGCGCGCGAATGGCGCATGCTTCAAGCGGCGGTCCCCGATGCCGGACCGCGACTAAGTCAGGCTGTCATCGAGTTTGTTCGCGGCCTGCGGATTTCTGACTTGGCGCAGCGACCAGGGATGGACCAGTTGATTGCTTGGACCAAAACGCTCCGTCAGCTTGATGCGCTGAGCCTTGATCCTGAGGTGATTCATAACACCTTGGGCTTGCTGCTCAAACACCAACACGAACTGAGACCGCTTGCAGGCACCGATGCAAGCGCATGGCTAGCCGAGCTTCAACAGCGTGCACAAAACACAGCTGTCATCGGGCTGTCATCCTGAGCACCTATGCTGCGCCGAGGGTTAAGACATGAGCGCACGCATACTGATCATTGAAGACGAACCGGCCATCCGAGAGCTCATCCAGGTCAATTTGAGCCACGCAGGCTTTGAGGTGGTGAGTGCTGAATACGCCTCCGAAGGTAAGCGAGAAATTGACTACCGTTTGCCTGACTTAATTTTGCTTGACTGGATGCTCCCCGACTTCTCCGGTATCGAGTTAGCCAAACAACTGCGTCAGGATATTCGAACCAAGAAGCTTCCCATCATCATGCTCACGGCAAGGGCAGAAGAATTTGACAAACTTGCCGGATTTGACGCAGGTGCGGACGATTACATCACCAAGCCCTTCTCACCGCGAGAACTCCTCGCCCGAGTCAAGGCTTTGCTTCGACGGACCGCGCCTGAAGCGAGCGGCGTCCCAATCACCATTGGCAAGCTCACCCTTGATCCACAGTCCTTTCGGGTGAATGCGGATCAGGAGTCGATCAATCTCAGCCCCACCGAGTTTCGCCTATTGCACTACATGATGTCTCACGCCGATAAAGTGTTAAGCCGAAGCAAACTCTTGGATGAGGTCTGGGGTGACCATGTCTTTATCGAAGAGCGCACGGTTGATGTGCATATTCGGCGCTTAAGGCTTGCGCTCCAACCCTATGGCTGCGACCACATGGTCGAAACCGTACGCGGAGGCGGTTACCGATTCGTGCCAACCTGAGGCTGGCGCGCTATGCTCGGCGCATGCTACGCCCCAAACCCTTGCTCTTACTTATCATCTTAGGCGGCGGCGCCGCCTGGCTTGCTTCACGCGATGAGGCATTGCTCGCGCTTGCCTGGCTTGCCTCGGGGCTGATCCCCTGGGTACTGTATGACATGTGGCGTATCCAGCAATTGCGCTGGTGGCTCGCCCTACCGAGCAAGCGCGATTTGCCGACTGCGCCGGGCGCCTGGGGTGCGATTTATACTCGACTGAATTTGATCGCCCAGCGCAGCGACAGTGAACTCAAAGACATGCGTCGTGAGATCGATCATGTTTATAAAGCAGTCGACGAATTACCTGAGGGTGTTATCGTGCTCGATCGATTTCAGCACGTCCTTTGGGCCAATCGAACCGCACAACAATTACTTGGGATTTTCGGCGAACGCAAACCGATTCATCACTTTTTGCGTGAACCCGCCGTGCTCGACATGCTTGAGAAAGCACATCAAATCGCTTCGCCTGAATCCCGCACGAGCTTGAGCAGTCTTCCCGATCAATTAGGACGGTTTTTTGAGTTTCGGCTGCACCAGTCCGACACAGGCGAACAGCTGCTGGTTTTTCGCGACACAACCGATGCGGCAAGGCTTGATGCGATGCGCCGAGACTTCGTCGCCAATGTTTCCCATGAGATCCGAACACCGATTACCGTGATCGCGGGCTTTTCAGAAACCATGCTGAGTATTCCATGCAATGAAGAGCAGACCCAGAACTATCTTCAGGAGATCCTCCGGCAAAGCGGCACCATGAGCCGACTGGTTGAGGATTTGCTGACGCTCTCAAGCCTCGAAAATGCCTTGGCACCTCCGAAAGGCAGCTCGATTGCGGTACACACAATGCTGCAATCCATGTGCGACGAGGCAAGGGTTATCTCGGCTGGGCGCCATGATGTTGCGATTGATTTACAAGGGCCTGCAGCACTTGAAGGTGCAGGCAATGAAATCGAAAGCGCGATTCGTAATCTGATTACTAATGCGATTCGCTACACACCGGAAGGTGGGCATATTCGAATCACATGGCGGGTTCGTGATCATGAGGGCTGGATTACTGTTATTGATAACGGTATAGGTATTGCATCAGAACATCTGCCACGACTTACGGAGCGCTTTTATCGCGTTGACCGTGGGCGCTCGCGCGCTGCGGGTGGTACGGGCTTGGGCCTTGCGATTGTCAAACACGTCATGAACCGCCATCAAGGACGCATCGAAGTCCACTCCCAACCTGGCAAGGGAAGTCAGTTCTCGCTCGTGTTTCCGGCAAGCCGGGTGCATGCAGCAGCAAATTAAAAAATAGGCGTTATTGGGCAGGCAAATTCTTTTTTAACAAGATGAGTCCTGCGAAAAGGCTGTCATCGTCACGTCACCTTGCTGTCATCGCCTTGCCATAAGCCTTAGGTACTCTCGCGCGATGCTCGATCGCTTAGTAGCGTTAGAGCGATCAAAAAAGCAGGACTAAAAAAGCATGCAAGTGGCAGAAACCGAACGCGTTCTCGTTGTTGAAGACGACGCTGCGATTCGTGAACTATTGAGAATCAATCTTAGCCACGCTGGCTACAGCCTGCGCTTGTGCGAGCGCGTGGATGAAGCCCGAGCCTTGCTAGGCCGAGAAACTTTTCACCTTGCCATGCTCGATTGGATGCTGCCCGATGAAAGCGGGATCGAACTCATACAAAGCATCCGGCGGCAGCCAGAAACCATGCGGCTGCCAATCATCATGCTGACAGCACGCAATCAAGAGGCCGATCGTATTGCCGGGCTTGAAGCGGGTGCTGACGATTACTTGTCCAAACCGTTTTCAATGGCGGAGTTGATAGCGCGTGTCAAGGCTGTGATTCGTCGCGCGCAACCAGATATTGCGCGTGAACGACTTGAGCTAGACGGATTATGTCTTGAACCCGAAGCGCTTCGCGTGTCAATTCATGGAAGCACACTGCTGCTGAGCCCAACTGAATTCAGACTGCTGCATTGCTTTATGAGGCGGGTCGACAGGATGATCATGCGCAGTCAGTTGATTGCTGAGGTCTGGGAGCACCAACCTTATATTGATGAGCGCACTGTTGATGTACACGTGCGCCGCCTCAGACTTGCGCTAAAACCCTTTGGGTATGATCGGCTAATTGAAACCGTTCGCGGTGGAGGCTATCGGCTTGCACCCCATGTAGGCGCACTTTGATGAATCAAACTCGCCCAAGAACTGTGGTTCAGACTTTTTAAATCTGGTCGTTTTGATCGCTATGCCTAACGTCGACGCCGTCGACAACACCAACGACATAAGCGGCGATATTGCGCGCATGATCTGCCACACGCTCAACTGACTGCACCACAAAAATCGCATCAACACATGCGCTCGTGTCTTGGGGGAAGGATGATGCGAGCTTGATCAAAAGCGCCTGTAACTGATCACGCTTCTTGTCGATCTCGTTATCTTGTACCGAAAGGCGTGCAAACATATGATTGTCTTCACGGACCATGGCATCGATGGCAGAACGAAGCATATTGCCTGCCGACTCGCTCAGCGCGAGAATCTCAGCCAATGGCAGATGATCGCGAATCGACGACTTCATCAAACTGCTTGAGCGGAGCGCGATTTTTCTCGATTCGTCACCAATGCGCTCTAAGTCATTGATCGAATGAATCGCAGCCATGATGATTCGCAAATCAAGTGCCAGCGGTTGGCGTTTGGCCAGTAGCTCACTACACATATTGCTCGCTGCCAAATGCTCAGCATCAATAACACGCTCCTGGCGGAGAATCTCGGTAGCTAGGCTTAAATCCGATTCTGTCAGCGCAAGCACCGCGCGGCGAAATTGTTGCTCGACCCGGCCCGCCAGCTTCGTGACGGCCTTTTGCATCGACTGCATCTCTTCGTCGAAACTCTTTGCCGTATGTTCCATTGCGCATCTCCGTGTTGTCGAGACTGAACCTTAGTGGTCGATTGTGTCATTTTAATGAAACAAACACCGCTCCGCGGTGAAACAAGCATTGCTTCACCTTGAAACAGGCATTGCTTCGCGGTGAAACAGCCACTGCACCGCCGTGAAACAGGCATTGCTTCGCCGATCAAAGCTCTGAACGCGATGGTTTTGCGGGAAGGTTCTGCGTTTTGTCATATCGTTGTAATGACCCGTCGATAGATTCTTCCTTCCTTCTTCAGGAGAACCGTCAATGAATCTTTTCAAATCAGTTTCGAAATCCATCCGCACCGTGGCGGCT
>JALQWJ010000064.1 GCA_023258775.1 Burkholderiaceae bacterium
GAACGATGAGCCCACCTGACAAAATCGCAACGAAGTCGCGAATGCATCAACTCGACAGTGGCGAACCATCGTCCTAAGCCATCACGACTTAAGCCCTCGGATAACTGGCGTAATCGAGGGAGAACCTTTTATTAACGGCCAAACAAGGAGCAAACGTGACTGCAAGCAAGTATTTACTCGATGAATCGCAAATGCCGCGTTACTGGTACAACATTCAAGCAGATTTGCCACTGCCGCTGCCGCCAGTGCTTCATCCCGGTACGATGCAACCCATTGGCCCAAGCGATCTTGCACCGCTGTTCCCGATGGATTTGATCGCCCAGGAGGTATCGACTGAGCGAGAAATAGAGATTCCCGAACCGGTCCGCGAAATCTATCGCCTCTGGCGCCCTTCGCCGCTTTATCGCGCTCATCGCCTTGAGAAAGTGCTACAAACACCAGCGAAAATTTTCTACAAATACGAAGGAGTCAGCCCAGCTGGAAGCCACAAACCTAATACAGCGGTTGCCCAGGCTTTCTACAACGCGCAGGCGGGCGTCAAACGTCTGACTACCGAAACAGGTGCAGGGCAATGGGGTACATCGCTTGCATTCGCAGGATCAATCTTTGGTCTTGAGGTTCTCATTTTTCAAGTACGAGTTTCCTATGACCAGAAACCTTATCGGCGCGCCGTTATGGAAACTTATGGTGCGCGCTGCCTTCCATCACCATCCAATGAAACCATCTTTGGTCGAAGCGTACTCGCGCAAAAGCCCGAACATCCCGGGAGTCTCGGTATAGCAATTTCAGAAGCCGTTGAACTGGCAGCCCAGCGTGAGGATACAAAGTACGCCCTGGGCTCAGTACTTAATCACGTCTTAATGCATCAGACAATTATTGGCCTCGAAGCGATGCAGCAAATGGAGATGGCCAATGCCTGGCCAGATGTCGTCGTTGGATGCACGGGCGGCGGTAGCAATTTCGCAGGCATAGCTTTCCCTTTTATTGGACTAGCGCTGCGAGGAGGCAAACGATCGCGAATCGTCGCAGTGGAACCTGCAGCATGCCCATCACTAACAAGAGGAAAATATAGCTATGATTTTGGCGACACGGGCCATATGACACCATTGGTGAAAATGCACACCCTCGGCAGCAGCTTTACGCCACCGCCCTTTCATGCGGGCGGGCTTCGTTACCACGGCATGGCACCCCTAGTCTCTCATTTAAAAGAACTTGGGCAGATTGAGGCCAGCGCTTACACCCAAACTGAGTGCTTTGAAGCTGGCGTGTTATTTTCTCGCAGCGAAGGGATTGTGCCTGCGCCGGAGGCAAACCATGCCGTCAAGGGCGCCATTGAAGAAGCGATGCGTTGCAAGCGTGAAGGCACGTCTGAAACGATACTTTTAAATCTCTGTGGCCATGGACACTTCGATATGGCGGCCTATCAGCGCTATTTTGCAGGCGACTTAATCGATGAGCGCTACGATGAACAAGAACTTGCCATGGCACTTGCAGGATTGCCAAGTGTTCCTGCCTAGGCAGGTGCGACGCAAAACCCACTCAAACACTCAGCGCCGACTGCCGACTGAGTGGGTAGCGCAGTAAGACTTGCTCGGCCATTTGGTCCGCAAGGGAAATCTCAGGCACCAAAGCCAGGCCCGTGCCGGTCTGGTTGTAATGCTCAGCTTCCTCTTCACTATGGGCTCTTATGACGATACTTAGCTTGGGTTGAATCTCAAGGGCGAGGTTTGCCGCACGTTGCGTCACGACAGGATCGTCGACTGCAAGCACCAACATGGCTGCCTGCGCGATGTGCGCCTGGATTAGCACTTCAGGCGTCGATCCATCGCCAAGCACGGCAGCAAAGCCTTGCTCCCGTAGGGATTCAATCACTAATTTGTTTTGATCGATGATGACCATCGCTATACTTTTTTCACGTAAAGCTATAGCGATCCGTCGTCCCACACGGCCGTAGCCCAGCAAGACGACCTGCCCCGCGAGCAGTACACGATCAGTGCTTTGGGGTAACTCATCCAGATCATCAAGCCTGTGCTCTAGTTTCCGAGCCGCAGAAGAGCGCTCAAGAATGAGTTTTCTCATGGGTTCAATGAATTTGAATAACGCTGTGTTTAGCGCTATGGAAAAAAGCGCACCCGCAAGAATAAGGTCTTGCGCTTCCTTGGTTATCAAACCAAGTGACAGACCCAGACCAGCCAGTATGAATGAAAACTCTCCAATTTGCGCCAGACCCGCAGCCACCGTGAGTGCAGTACTGAGGGGGTAGCGAAAAAGAAGTACCAGACCAAGCGCTGCGACTGTTTTCCCTAGAACAATGATCATCACCACAATCAGCAACTTCAAAGGGTGCTGCCAAAGTACAGCGGGATCGAAAAGCATTCCTACAGACACAAAAAACAGTACCGCAAACGCGTCTCTAAGTGGAAGCGACTCCTCAGCGGCTCGGTGACTGAGATCGGATTCCCGAAGCATCATGCCCGCAAAGAAGGCACCCAGGGCAAACGACACATCGAACAACTTTGCAGTACCGAAAGCTACGCCGATTGCAACGGCGATTACGCCAAGCCTGAAGAGCTCCTTAGAACCAGTCTCGGCAATCCACCACAAGAGCCTTGGTAACAAGCGCTTTCCAATCAAGAGCATTACGGCAACAAATGCAGCGAGCTTGATTACAAGCCAAGCCAGTGTCTCCATTAACCCAGCACTCGCCTGATTCATGCTGGCGAGTCCTGGCAAGAGAACGAGGACCAGAACCATGACCAAATCTTCAACAATCAACCAACCGATTGCAATTTGACCATTGACAGACTGCAACTGCCCTCTGGCCTCAAGGGCTCTCAGTAGCACTACGGTGCTAGCGACTGATAAGCACAAGCCAAAAACAAGTGCTGATTGAATTTCCCAGCCCCAAGCAATTGCTGCTAGGGCTCCCAATCCGACAGCAACAATAATTTGGAACATTGCACCTGGAATAGCGATCGATTTGACTTTCATCAAATCTGCTAAGGAGAAGTGCAAGCCCACACCGAACATCAAGAGCATGACCCCAATTTCTGCGAGCTGAGCAGCTAGTCCCAAATCACCGACAAATCCCGGTGTGAATGGGCCAATCATGATGCCAGCCAGCAAATAACCCAAAAGCGGGGGAAGCTTCAAACGTGCAGCAAGCAATCCCAGCAACATTGCAAACCCGAAGGCAGCGGCAATGGTTGAGATGAGATGAATCTCATGAGGCATCGCGGTGTTTATCCATTCATTCAAATAAGGGCATTGACTGCAACAATTGGCTAGGTTTTACCCTGAGATTAAGATGGCGAGCCACACCATAAAAAAGGAGACATCGCTATGAGCCAACCCGTGAAACTAACCCCAAACATCGAACTAGACAATCAACCGCGCAGGCATTGGGTCCAATTGGGGCTCGCCGCTGGGCTTACAACGGGCCTAAGCTTTGGTCTGCCAGGGCTTGCCGGTGCGCAGACGGGTTTTCCCAATCGTCCGATGAAAATGATCGTACCCTGGACACCTGGCCAAGCCACTGACCTGGTCGGGCGAATTGCCGCCCAGGAGATTAGTAAAGCACTCGGCCAGGCAGTCGTTGTCGAAAACAAGGCAGGCGCTGGCGGCCTGATCGGTACAGATGCCGTTGCCAAAGCAGCCGCCGACGGTTATACCTTGCTAGCGGCATCGAGCGGACCCGTGTCAATCGCACCGCTGTTACAAAAAGTACCGTTTGACCCGGACAAGGAACTCGCGCCTGTTGCGCTCATGGGTATTGCCCCTTTCGTGCTGGTAACTGCGCCCGACTTCCCCGCTAAAGACATTCGTGAGTTTGTCGCTAAAGTCAAGGCAGCACCCGGAAAGTTTACCTTTGCCTCCTCGGGTACTGGTGCAACTGCACATCTCTTTGCTGAAGCTTTCAACGCTGCGACAGGAATCCAAGCACTTCACATTCCCTACAAGGGAAGCGTTCCGGCATTGGCCGATGTCATGAGTGGTCAGGTCAACTACTGCGTTGAAACTGCAGCATCGACCATGCCCTTGATCCGTGCCGGCAAGCTAAAAGCTTATGGCTTGTCAATTGGTCGTGAAACGCCACTTGTGCCAGGTGTGCCCCCGTTTGCAAGTGCGCTGGGGCTGCCCGGCTTTGATATGGGCGCCTGGATTGGTGTGATGCTTCCAGGCGGAACGCCCAAAGCGATCGTTGATCAAATGGCAAACATTATCGAGAAATCAATGCAAAACCCTGAGGTAAAGAAAACATTTGCAACGATTTCGGTCGAACCTGAATTTAAGGGACCAAGCGACTTAGCTGCTTACATGAAGGCCTACAGTAGCCGGATGGCGGACGTCATCAAGCGTAATCAAATTAAAGTAAGTTAAAAGGAACGCGATGAAACATATCACGAAACAATCACGTCGCCAGATTCTGCAAGTCCCGCTCGGCCTCGGCGCAATAGCCGGGCTTGATGCCATCGGCGTGGGCACTGTCTTTGCACAAGCAAACTACCCCACAAAACCAATACGCATGCTTGTTGGCTACACGCCAGGGGGCTTTACCGATAACATGGCTCGCACCGTCGGCGAGCCGCTGGGCAAAGCGCTCGGCCAACCGGTACTGTTTGACTATAAACCCGGGGCAAACAGCATGATCGCTGTCGACATGGTCGCAAAATCACCCGCTGATGGCTACACCCTAACGACAGTGATCGCTGCGCATGCAGCCAATCCTGCGCTGTATGCCAAGATGACTTTCAATCCCTTTACCGATCTGGTGCCTGTTGTGCTCACAGGCGTTGCGCCCTTGATTCTTAGCGCAAACTTGAGTGCGCCCTTCAATACACCATCGGAATTAATCGCTTATGCGAAAGCAAATCCAGGCAAACTCAACTTTGGCTCCTCGGGTAAAGGCGCCGCAGCACATCTCGCCATGGAACAGTTTATGGCAACCCATGGTATATCGATGCAACATGTGCCCTACAAAGGCACTCAGCCTGCGCTGACCGATCTGATTGGTGGAGCGATCCAGTTAATGTTTGATGTGCCTTTGGCCATGGCGCAGCATGGCAAAGCAGGAAAGATCAAGTTAATTGGGATGGCAAGCGATCAACGCCTGCCAGGCTATCCGGACATTCCAACCTTCAAAGAGCAGGGGATAGGCTTTATAGCAAACACCTGGGCAATGGTACTTGCGCCAGCGAAAACTCCCCAAGAGGTCTTGCGCAAGCTAAACGCCGAATCAAGCCGGATTCTGGCAATGCCTTCGGTGCGTGAGAAGCTGCAAAGCACGGGTGTCGTGCCTGGCGGTGGCAGCCTTGAGGATGCCGTGAAATTTCTTAATGAGGAATTTGATCGGAATGCAAAAGTCGTCAAGGGTGCGAACATCCGACTTGACTAGTCGTCAAGGGCGCCAATTTCCGACCAATCGAGTCGTGATGGGCGCCCATACCCGATTCGACTGATTATGGGTTAATTGGTGATAAAAGATCATAGTGCCCGACGAGGTTGCGTACCCCGTGGGCATGATCTTCCTTAAATACGTTGCCTTTACACCATTCGCCAACGGTCTCGATATGAACCTTGGTAACCAGTGGCCTTACACTCCATGAAACCTGGAATGGCGAGCCTTGTTCGTTATAGGCCGGTCCAGTCGTTGAACCGCCATACTGAATTGGCTTGCCGGTATCAGCAGGGATATTGAGCGCCTGATGCACCCCACCCTTGAGGCCATGTTTTGCAAGCTCACGAAAATCCTTTGCTTTGGCATCGTTGACAAGGACCATGACCTGGGCCTCAACCCTTAGCTGAGGGTTTTTGATCGCATCGTTTAGACAGGCACCAAGGCTTGGTCCTGGATCAACTTTAGCTGAGGAATACACATAATGAACCTCGATAGTATCGCCAGGGTACAAACCGCCATGTTTGCTTGGGCAGACTTCAGCGACTGGCTTGGTGAGTTCTGAAGCACTTAGCTCTCCAACGTACTTATAGCCAGTACCATAACCGTGACCGTCACCGTTACCAGCGTATTTGGTGAATTGACCGCCTTTGTGTTCTGCATTTTTGTGAAAGTGAATATTGCACAAATTCATTTCACTACTTTTTGGAGCGTTACCAAATAAAACAAGATTACGACCAAATAAGGAATCGATATCGCGGGGTGACTGAGGACCGAAACCTTTGCCGCCTGTGTTCTTGGCAAGTGCCTCTTGTTGGCTCTGAATCACCTGATCCGTAACGTTTGCGTGCGAGGCGTCGGACGGCGCTGCAGCAAGTAAGCTGCCTGGCAGCGAAAAAAGAACGCAAACCAATTGCTTGGCAACGCGATGCCTGCAAGAAGCTTGAATCGATCCATCTTTAGCGCTCAATACCAATACAGCTGCTGATTCAACTTGAAACATCGCAAAACTCCCTTGACGAAAAATTGTTTCCCGCGCCCCCTCTTGAAGCACGGATTATTTCGTAGGGATTATCGCGTATTTAATGCAGGGATCAGCAGGTCATTGATCTCTCGATGACGAATTACTTGCGACAAATACAGTCTGTTACAGCGAGGCAAAAGCACCCTCGGCACGATAAAGCGCTTCAGCCTTGATTGCCCATCGCAGGTCAAGTTCGCTAAGCCCATCGACATCATGGGTTTGCAGCTGAACAACGAGGTGCTTGTAATGTTGGGTCCACGATGGATGATGGTCGAGGTGCTCTGAAAAGAGGGCCATATGAGTCATAAACGCAAAGCCACTGCGAAAGTCGGCAAAGTCAAAACGACGCTCGATCATCGTCCCTGAATCGAGCAAACGCCAGCTTTCGGTTCCGATCTTCATCGCGCATAGTTGATCCTGTAGTTTCGTGATGAATATATTTGCATCGATCTTTTGTCTAGCTTGGTTATGCATATCGCCCCCTTTGATCACCATCAATACGTAAAAGTCAAGGTATCAAGAACGCATTGCAGCCCACCCTGTCTGAAGTCGCTTGATGATAATTGCGAAAAGTGGCTACCGCATGCTGACTTGGTGACTCTCGGCGGCAGCACCTTGAGTCCATACTTGTTCGAGCTTTGACTTTTCCTTGCGAACTTTAGCTGCATAACCCTGGTCGTGTGCCATCCGCGCTGCGCCGACATAGTGTTTGAGTGCCAGATCAACTGAGCCATGCCGGGAAAGATGCTCTCGAAGAATTTGCGCGCCGATTCGAATATTCGTTGCGAAGTCAAACGCCGCGGCCACGCCGCCAAATGGATCAAATCTCGCGGAATGAACAGCGGTCCGAACCTGCATGAGCCCTTGAGCACCCTTTGGGCTCTGCGCCATCGGATCGAATCGAGACTCCACCGCAATAATTGCCAAGAGTAATAACGGGTCAAGCTGCAGTTGCTTACCAACGATGACTGCTTCCTGAACCACAGCCCGAGCGACATTCTGTTTTGATCCAAATTGCTCAACGATATAGTTTGCAATCTGCTCGCGTTGTATCCGATCAAGCGGTCTGTGGCCCCTGGTCATGCCTTGACCTTGTTGTAGCTGGCCGCGCTGGCTTGAGGGAGCTGCAAGCGGGCGATAGCGGAGCGTGGTTGCTCCAGTAAATGCTGCATCAGCAATTTGCTGCGCTGACTCGCTAGTCACGGCTGGTTCATTGGGGCGCTCGCTGCTCAAGCGCTTTGCCGTCGAAGCCACCGATGCTGGACCTGACGCTGCCGCCGTACCCGCCGTTGATGCTGAACCCGACGCCG
>JALQWJ010000065.1 GCA_023258775.1 Burkholderiaceae bacterium
GCCCTTCTCAGTGCTGCCCTTCCATCGATCCAACAGAGTGGGAGGCATAAACGACCTCTTGCCGGCTTACCCGCCTTTTCGGTTCGGTATCGGTATCTCGAAGGTAGTGCTGCGCGGCAGCCACCCCGCTGCCTAACTCGATATCGATCCCAACGTCTTTCATCGCCATCTCGGCGCCTGACAAAGCCCCGAGAACCATCAATTCATTAAGATCGCCAAGGTGCCCAATCCGAAACAACTTGCCTGCGACCTGAGAAAGCCCTGCGCCTAGCGCCAGGTTGTAGCGGCGAAAAGCAACATCAATCACATGTGCGCCGTTAATTCCCTCAGGTACCAGAATAGCGCTGACCGTGTCAGACCACCACTTCGGATCTTTGGCACACAGCGACAGCCGCCAACCTTGCAGAACTGCCTCTCGAACACTTTGGGCCAATCGGTGATGCCTGGCGAAAATCTCCTCCAACCCCTCTTCGAAAATCATATTGAGCGATTCGCGAAGTCCGTAGAGCAAGGGCAGTGGTGGCGTGTAGGGAAAGTAGCCGGATGGATTATTGCGGACCATATCCTCAAGGTCGAAATAACAGCGCTTCATGTTGGCCTTAAGGCGTGCAGCCATGGCCTTTTCGCTCATACCTAAAAGCCCAAGGCCAGCCGGTAGCATCAATCCCTTTTGTGACCCGCTTACAACCACATCCACCTTCCATTCAGCCATCCTAAAATCGATGCTGCCCAGGGAACTTACGGTGTCGACAAGCAGTAAAGCAGGATGCTTCGCAGCATCCATAGCCTCGCGTACCGCCTTAATGTCGCTGGTCACACCTGTTGCGGTCTCGTTGTGACAAACAAAAACGGCTTTAATGGTCTGTGCTTTGTCCTTTTCAAGCAAACGATGGACGAGTTCGGGAGAAACACCTTCACCCCAGGGGACATCGATAATCTCCGGATCCAGGCCTAGACGACCCATCATGTCTGCCCACAGGTGACTGAATTGACCAAAGCGAAATGTTAGGACTTTGTCCCCGTCAGAGAGCGTATTGGTGATTGCCGCCTCCCAGGCCCCTGTACCGGTCGAGGGAAACATAAAGATCTGCCCAGTTTCTGTTTTAAAGACTTTTTTCAAATCCTCAAACAAACTCTTGGTTAAGTCAGGAAATCGAGAGGAACGATGATCTTCCATCGCCACCATCATGGCTCGCTGCACCCGGTCGGGCACGTTGGTGGGTCCCGGAACAAAGAGAAAATTTCGCCCTGGTATTCGGTTCATGGGTAACCTCGATGTCAAGTTTCAGGGAGCGTCCCGATGCATTAGAGCATCAAGCTAGCCGTTTAGCTAGAGGCTTAAGGGCTTGCAGCGCCAAATCTGATCAACATACTCGGCGATCGTTCGATCTGAGGAAAAAGGACCCATTGCAGCGATATTGATGAGGCTACTACGACGCCAGGCGCGGGCATCGGCAAAGTGCCTGTCAACGCGAGCCTGTGCATCCAGATAGGCAGCAAAGTCAGCAAGCACCATGTAGTGATCGCCCCAGTTCAGCAGCGCATCTACGATGGGTTTGTAGCGGTCGGGTTCGTCCGGACAAAAAGTTCCATCCTGCAAGGCCTGGATAACAAAGCTCAGACGATGACTTGCTTCTAACTCCTTCTTTGGGTTGTAGCCAATCGTTCTTCGTTCTATTACCTGCTTTGCATCAAGGCCGAAAATAAACATATGATCATGTCCCACGCGATCAAGAATCTCAATGTTTGCACCATCGAGCGTGCCGATCGTGAGCGCGCCATTAAGCGCCAGTTTCATGTTGCCCGTACCAGATGCTTCTGTGCCTGCCGTTGAGATCTGCTCGGACAGATTCGCAGCAGGGATTAAGTGCTCGGCAAGGCTCACGCTGTAGTTGGGCAAAAATAAGACTTGGAGCTTAGACCGCACCGCCTTATCTTGTGAGATCGTGTAACTCACATCGTGAATCAACCGGATGATAAGTTTTGCCATGGCATAGGCAGATGCAGCTTTACCCGCGAACAAAACTGTTCGTGCTGCAAACTGACTGAATTCGCACCCCGCAGGATGCTCGCGAAGCATCAGGTAGCGATCGATAATTTGAAGCACATTTAAAAGTTGTCGCTTATATTCGTGAATCCGCTTGATTTGGACATCCCACAGGCTATCGACGTTAAGCGAGACATTTGATTGCGCCTTGTACCAACGCGCGAAACTTAGTTTCCGGTGCTGCTTGATCGCATGCAAGGTCTCAAGCGTTACATCATCATCGAGCGACTGGTTAAGCGACTCAAGTTGCATCAAATCCCTGCGCCAACCTGTTCCCGTCTTACGATCAATAAACTGAGATAACTCCGGATTTGCCTGAGCAAGCCAGCGACGCTGGGTAACACCATTGGTCTTATTGTTAAAGCGATCAGGCCACCGACGATAGAAGTCGCTGAAGATGGAATCGGCCATAAGCGCACTGTGAAGCCTGGAAACACCGTTCACAGAATAAGATGCAACAACTGCGAGATGGGCCATCCGGACACAACGCTCGCCGTCCTCTCTGATGAGAGACATACGTCGGATTGAATCAGCATCAAAACCGAGCGCCAAAAGCTCTTCGATGAAGGCTGCGTTGATATCAAAAATAATTTCAAGATGTCGTGGCAGTACTTCTTCGAGTAGGCGTACCGGCCAGGTCTCGAGTGCTTCGTGCATCAAGGTGTGATTGGTATAGGAAAAAATCCTTGTGCACTGGCGCCAGGCCGCCTGCCAAGGCAGGTGGTGTTCATCAAGCAAGAGTCGCATCAGTTCTGGGATTGCTAGAACTGGATGGGTGTCATTCAAGTGAATCGAGATTTTGTCAGACAAATTACCAAGGTCTTCATGCGAACTGAGGTAACGCCGCAAAAGATCCTGCACGCTGGCGCTTACGAAAAAATATTCTTGTTGTAGTCGTAGTTTTCGACCCGAATCAGTCGAATCATCCGGATACAACACGCGTGAGACATTTTCTGAATGGTTTTTTGCTTCGACCGCTTCGAGGTAACTGCCCCGATTAAAAGCAAGCAAGTCGATTTCTTCATCTGCTTTTGCCGACCATAGCCTTAAGGTATTCGTTGCCTGGGTGTCATATCCCGGCACCACGCTGTCATAGGCCATCGCGTGCACATGCGAACTGTCAACCCACACCGATCGCTCGCCGTCTTTGACGACCCGGCCTCCAAATTGAACCCGATAGGTCACCTCGGAACGAGGAAACTCCCAGGGGTTGCCGTGTTGTAACCAATAGTCCGGAATTTCGAGCTGTTGTCCAGCATTAATTGTCTGCCTGAACATACCGTAGTCATAACGGATACCGTAACCAAAACCTGGAACATTCAGGGTAGCCATCGAATCAAGAAAACAGGCCGCTAGTCGTCCGAGTCCGCCATTACCGAGCGCTGCATCTGGTTCGAGTTCTATAACTTGATCCATATCGACACCAAAGTCAACCAAGGCTTGGCGTATCCGGTCTCGCAATCCCAGAGCAAGCATCGCATTAGAGAAGCTTCGACCAATTAGAAACTCCATCGACAGGTAATACACGCGCTTACTGTCTTGCGCATACTGCGCCCTCGTTGTCTTCATCCAGCGCTCTACCAGATGGTCTCGCACAGCAAGCGCTGCCGCTTGTAGCCAATCCTCGGGCCTTGCAGCTTGTGGGTCCTTACCAATTGAAAACATCAACTTATTGGCAATCAGCCTCTTGATGGAAGCAAGATCACGTCCTGGTGATTGAATCGGAAAAGTCTCGGCTGTAAGCCGTGGCATCGCAGTAGTTTGTGGATTCAAGCTAGGCATCCTTGTTGCGGGTACGTGAGGCCTCGAAAGTTTTAGTGCTTATGAGCAGCGGAGGAAATCATTCGGTCGTAGAGCGCCGCATAGTTTGCCGCCGCTACATCCCAGCCTAATGCAAGACTCATGCCACGCTTTTGAAGCTTTTGCCAAGCGGGCCGGTCATGCCAGCACATCATCATCTCGTGCCAGCACTGCAAAAAACTTTCACTTGAATCCCTCTCGAATCCAAAACCATTGGACAAATCGTCAGGATGTAAGGCATCGTCCTTGCCGAAATGCCAGGGTTTGATCGTGTCTGCAAGACCCCCAACCAAATGAACAAAGGGCAGACATCCATATCGCAGACCATACATTTGTGTAAGACCACAGGGTTCAAAGCGTGAAGGCACCAAGATCACATCACAACCGGCAATGATTTGGTGCGCGAGATGCTCGTCAAAACCAGATCGGAAATTCACCTTGCCAGGAAAGCGGGCATGCAGTGCATCGAACTGCCGCTTAAGTGTTTCATCGCCACTCCCCAAAACAACAAGTTGTGCACCGCTCTGAATCATCGTTTCTGCCGCCTCGACGATCAAGCCCAGGCCTTTTTGCTCGGTAAGCCTGCTGATCACTGCGCATCGCGGACCTGTGGTTCTCGGCTCAAGGCCCAATATAGATTGAAGCGCTAAAACGTTTTGTTCTTTAGCGGCGAGATTTGTTGCCTGGTAAGACTTCTCAATCAAGGGATCCTTGGCCGGGTTCCAAGTATTCGTGTCGATGCCATTGAGCAATCCGATTAAGCGATCGGCATGAAGGCGCAAAAAGCCATGCAATCCCTGACCCTGATCCGGCTCCAGTATTTCTCGCGCGTAGCGGGGGCTAACTGTACTAATCGCGTCGGCATAGGCGATACCTGCCTTGAGCATTGAGATCTGACCATGAAACTCCACAGCATCCATGTGCCAGCAATCTTGCGGGATGGCAAGTTCGCTGAGATGCTTGGCATCAAAAAGGCCTTGATAGGCAAGATTGTGAATCGTCAATAAGCAAGGCACCTGAGGCCACACATGAGATCGATAAACTTTCATATAAAGCGCTGTCAATCCAGCATGCCAGTCGTGAGCGTGTACAAGAGAGACTGACCATGCTGGATCTAAGCCCTGGCCAAGGGACATGGCAGCCCAACTGAGTGCGGCAAAGCGCCGGTGATTATCGCCAAAAGCCTGCTTGTCGTCGTCTTCGTAGGGCGTCCCTCCACGCTCATAAAGTTGTGGCGCAACAATGACATATGCCCATCCAAAACGGCTCGACTCGAATTGAACGCGGTTGATCTCCAAGGCATCACCCCAAGGCGTTTCGACCTTAGCCACGAAGCAACGATCGGTAACGGCCTTTAAAAACACGGGTAAGCCTGGTACGAGGGGACGGAGCTCGATGCCATAGGGCGCCAAGGCCCCAGGAAGCGCACCTGTTACGTCCGCGAGGCCGCCCGTCTTTAGCCAGGGGAAAAGTTCAGCACTAACTTGAAGTACATGGAGCGCGGAGCTGCTTTGCCGACCCGGATGATCACTCACTGAAGCCGCCTCAACATGTCCTGCGTGATCAAGACAATCCCTTGATCGGTTCGTTCAAATCTTGCGGCATCAAGGACTGGGTCTTCACCAACCACGAGTCCTTCGGGTATCTCACAGCCTCGATCGACAACCACACGACTCAAGCGACAGCGACGCTGAATCACTACCTCTGGCAACAGGACACAAGCGTCAATCGTACAAAAAGATCGAACTCTTACATTTGAGAACAGCACTGAATTACTAACTATAGAACCTGAAACAATACAGCCTCCGGATACCATGGTGTTAATCGTCTGGCCGTGTCTTCCTTCAGCATCTTGCACAAATTTCGCGGGAGGCAGTTGACGTTGATGCGTCCAGATCGGCCAATTCGTATCATAAATATCAAGCTCGGGAGTAACCGAAGCCAGATCAAGATTAGCTTCCCAGAATGCATCAATCGTACCGACATCGCGCCAGTAATTGGAAGCCGCACCGACCGTTGAAACACAAGATAAGGAGAAAGGATGAGCAACAGCGCAGCCTTGCGCAACTGTTTTAGGTATGACATCTTTTCCAAAATCATGGGACGACTGTGGATTTGCTAAATCCTCATCGAGCAATTGAAAAAGATAATCAGCATTAAAAATATAAATGCCCATGCTCGCAAGTGCGTGACTGGGCTTGCCAGGCATTGCTGGTGGATCGCTGGGTTTTTCAACAAATGCAGTAATCCTGCGCGAATTATCGATAGCCATCACACCAAAGGCGACGGCTTCCTCACGAGGCACTTCAATACAGCCCACTGTGCACTCACCACCCCGCTCAACATGATCCTTAAGCATTAAGGCATAGTCCATCTTGTACACATGATCACCTGCAAGAATCACGATGTACTCGGGGCGGCTTGAACGAATAATGTCAATATTTTGATAAACCGCATCGGCCGTTCCACGGTACCAGTGCTCCTCACCGGTGCGTTGTTGAGCAGGCAGCAGATCAACCATTTCATTGAGTTCGGCCCGCAAAAAGCTCCAACCACGCTGCAAGTGTCTGAGCAAGGAATGGGATTTGTACTGGGTGACCACACCAATACGCCGAATGCCTGAATTCACGCAATTTGAAAGCGCAAAATCAATAATGCGAAATTTCCCGCCAAAGTAAACCGCTGGCTTGGCTCGGTTGTCAGTCAACTGCTTAAGCCGAGAGCCTCGCCCACCTGCTAGAACAAGAGCAATCGCTCTTCGAACGAGCATGTGCGGCTGAAGTTGCTTGGCCGATTCGACCACCTTGTTGGAGCTATGCGAAGGATCACTTAATTTACTGAGGCTCATAATCCTTGACTCCGTCTTAAGGGTGATGCACGGCTATTAGTGCGGGCGATAGCTTATGAGAATCCCTGAGTTGAAAGCCAAACAACCGACCATCCTGCTAGGCTGATCTTCGAGTCCTTGTCCACTGATCGACCTTTGACAAAGGTGCTACTGAGATGTGTCGCTCGATGACTCATCGCCGGCTGATCAGGGTCAACTAAAAGGTCCACTTTAATCGGCTCTTCGCGATCAATGGCCCGGCTGACATGCTGAACGTTCCAACACACCGGATCGCTAGAATCAATCAACGTGGACCAGTTGCCCTTGCATGCGCCGGGTAGCCTAAACACTGTTGACTGCGGCTGAGCATTCACCAAAATCAGCAGTTCTTGATCGTGTTGCAGCCATAAGCCCAGGGATCGACCCGCTCGGTCGTGCCAGTCCTGATGACCCATAGCGAGACCATCAACTCGAAACCAGCGTGCCTTCACAGGCCTTTTCTCGTCGGCATTTTCCTCTGCGTCTGCCTCCGCCCACCAAGACGAACTATTGAACAAGCTTGAAAAGCCTGTTCTCAAGGCCATCAATCGTTGACTCAGCCTGAGCACTTGCTCGTCTTGATCCTGCCAACGCAACCAAGCAATCAAGTTATCTTGGCAGTAGGCGTTGTTGTTACCAAACTGGCTGCGCCCCCACTCATCGCCGCTGTGAATCATCAAGGAGCCCAGAGACGCATAAAGGCAGCAAAGCATCGCCGACCGCTTGGAGCACCTCAAGGCATGGATAGAATTATCATGACTTGGACCCTCAAAGCCATGATTAAAAGCCTCCTCAAAAGCATGACCATCACGATTATTCTCGCCGTTGCCGTGGTTATGTCGACTCGAGTAACAGAGTAGATCCCAAAGGGTGAATCCGTCATGGCTTACCAGATAATTGATACTTGCAGCAGGGCTCAACTTGACCGACTGAAAGCTAGACGAGGATCCCGCAAGGCAGTCGGCTAGCACCGCGATGGGCACAGATTCTGTAATCCAGA